>JAJDES010000381.1 GCA_029259675.1 Planctomycetota bacterium | reverse complement strand
GGGTCCAGGTCGCCCGGGCCACCCCCATGGATGGAAATGCCGAAGACGATCGCGCAAACCAAGAGAATGATGAGAATGAGAATCTTCTCGAAGTTGCCCATGGTGGTTTGGATATCCGCTATGGCGCGGATCAAGTGCTTGCGGTTGTTCGAAGCTGTGAGAACGAGTTCGGCTGCAAATGCGAAGTACCCTTTAGCTCCACAACGCAAACCGCCCCGACAGATAATTAGTGCCACAGTCGAAGCCACTTTTCCACGAAATAGTGTGTCGAAAGATGATGTTCACACAGGATGCTGTGGCATCTGAGAAACTGTTCACGTTCCCGCTAGCGAACTCGCACAAAATTGTGAGTTGCACTTGCGGCCGCGGTAGAGGATGAACGCAAGCGCGCGATGACTGAGCAAGCACACGACAAGTCGAATGGGACACATGCGCGGGAGCCCCGAACCCTCCCTTGGCGGCATCCCCTGCAACTTGCTCTATTTGCGCTTGTCCTCACCGTTCAACTGATTCTGCTGTTCAACATCAACGGCTATCAGCTGGCGGATTCGGTCGAGTACATGGACCGCGCATGGGATGTGGCGCGCGGCGCCGGCCTGGGACCGGAATCCCCGCGCTCATTTGCTTTTTCTGCGCTCTTGTTGCCCGTATTCGCGATTGCCGAGTGGCTGGGTGGCGACGATTTCCGGTGGGCCGTTATTGCGGTTCGCCTGGGGCAAGTAGTGCTCGGATTGTTGGCCGTGCGCGTCGTCACGCGCAGTGCCGTTTCCCTGTTTGGAATGGCGGCCGGACTTAGCGCCGGACTTGTCTATGGAATCAATCCAATCTTCCTGCAGTACTCGGTGGCCCCGCTTTCGAGTACCGCCGCAAGTTTGGCCCTAGTAATGGGGGCCGAAGCCCTGTTCATCCCGGGCCCTGGGGGGATCCGACCGGCAAAGGCGGGCTTTTGGCTGGGCGCGGCGATTCTGATGGCATTCCAGACCATCCCGGTGGTGGGCGTGCTGTTGCTGGTTGGATTGCTGCGGGAAGGCCGGCGGCTGCCCAGCTCCAAAGGCCTTGTTTTGGCCTTTTCTGGTGTGATTTTGGCCCAATGCTTACTGGATTGGTCCATTTACGGCCATTTTGGTTCCAGCCTCTGGGGCTACCTTTCGATCAACTTCGGCAGCGTGTTGGCCACCTTGCTGGTGCGGGTCGGAGCGGTGGACTTGGCCACGCGACTGTACGACGCCCTGATGGCGCCGCCCGATGTCGACGCGGCCTACCGAGCAGCGAACGAGGGGCTGCGTTCGCTGACTCCACCCGATTGGTATCTGACCCAAGCGACGGAGCAATTCCTCAGCTGGCCGATTCTCCTGCTGCTCGGGTTGGGTGTGCTTCGATCCTTAGCGCGACCGCGCTGGGCAAGCTCCGCTCTCCTAATCTGTTGCCTTGCCAACCTATTGTTGCTGAGCACCAAGGGCTCCAAGGACTTTCGGTTGGTGTTGCCCCTGTGGCCCCTGATGGCCATTTTGTGCGGGAGCGGCGCTCAGTTCTTGCTCACAGGGCTCGGCGTGCGGCTCCAAAGCGTTGGCAAGCTTGCCTGGTTCGGCTGCTTGATTCTGGGCTCATTGCTTTCGTTGCAAATGCTGCGCGAGGCCGAGCGCGGGCAGCACGGGGCCTACTGGTCGGCGCTTGACCAATTGGAAAGCCACTTGAATTCCAAAGGCGCGGACAACTTTCGCTCAGGCGAAAAAGCACGGGTTGGCAGCGCCTGGTACTGGGCCGTTCTCTTCCAAACCGATGAGCGCATGGAGCTCACAAAACTGCCCCACCATCTCGAACACTGGGCCGGCCTTCCGGATCCGGCACGGAGCGAAATTTTGGCTGCCCTAGCTGAGTACGACTACTTCATCGGGCACCGGGGACTGCTGAGTAGCCAGGCTGAGTTTTGGCGCGCGCTGAATAGACAATTTGTCGTGTTGGGCGTGGCCTACGATGCCGAACGGCACGCAGCCACCGGGCCGGTTTTCCTGTTTGGAAAGCGTGAACTCAGCCCCGATGGACGGGCGTTGATTGAATGGAGCAGCGAGAAAACCGCTTCGGGCGCGCTCCCGGGAGGCGCTGCGGAATGGGGCCTTCCATCGGATTCACTGCGCTTGGATTTGGGTGGCGCATCCGAACCGACGGCGCTCAGCATGCTGGTCTGGAGCGTAGAACTCAGCCAGCAAGACGGTTTTTGGCTGCGCATGCATTGGCGCCTCGGCGCGCGGCCCCAGACTCCCTTCTACGTTCAGAAACGGATTGCAGACACCGTTGGGCACACATTGTGGGCCAATGACTCTTGGGCCCTGGATTTGATTGAGGAATCCGATTGGATCCGGGGCGCCCTCGTATGCACCAGCCACTTCATTCCAGTGCCCCTGGAATTGCAGCGCTTCGGCGGCGCCTATGGGCGCGGCGATCAAATACCGGTGGAAATCTACGTCGGATTCGGCTTGGAAGGCGCGCCTCCGGCCCCCGACCCTGCCGCGAGCGGTGATTTAGCCTCGACCGATTCGGAACCGGTACCGAGCTTGCTGCCCCAGGTGACGCCGCACAGGCAAACCCAGCCGCCCCTTTCGATCCGGGCCAATCCGCTCGAAAGTTGGCGCAGCACCCGCTCCGACGGTTTCCGCGTGATTCCCGGCGGGCTCGTGATGGTGGGCGGCTTTTGGTATCCGGTTCCCGGGAATGCGCGCTTCCCCGCAACTGGCGAAGGTCTGTAAAGGGCGCGGACTTTGCCGTATCCGAGCCGGCTGAAGGCCCTAGAACCTGGATCAACTGGTTGGGGCCCCGAAGCCCAATT
>JAJDES010000039.1 GCA_029259675.1 Planctomycetota bacterium | reverse complement strand
AGCAAGCGACTCGAAACGACCGTCCAAGGTGTCAAGCCCGAACACCTGAAGATGTTCGGCTTGGAGGTCGGACCGCGCGGTCGCACCTTCAACCACATCGACGAAGCTACCGAAGCCAAGGTCTGCATCGTGCGGCGGGATCTGGTGCGTCAACTCGAAACCGTGGAGGATCCGATCGGGTTATGGCTGCAAATCGGCGGCCATCCGTTCCAGGTCATCGGTGTGCTCGAGGATGAGGAATTCCGCTCCCACACTCGCAAGGCTTTGGCCATCGATTCGCGCTCGCAAGAGGCCTATGTGCCGTATTCGACTTCGATGAGGACATTTGGCACGGTCACCTTCATTGAGCGCAGCGGTAGCCGCGAGTTCACCGAGGTGGACCTCGATCAAATCATCCTCTCAGCGCGCAGCATGGAGGATGTGATGATGACGGCTCAAATGCTCGGCGACATGCTGGGTAGCTTGCATGACAAATTGGATTACGAAATCGTCGTTCCGCTTGAACTGTTGCGGCAATCGGAGGAGACCCAGAAGGTCTTCAATGTGGTCATGATCTTGATCGCAAGCATCTCACTCTTGGTGGGGGGCATCGGCATCGCCAATATCATGTTGGCCACCATCACCGAACGAACCAAAGAGATCGGCATTCGACGCGCATTGGGCGCGCGCCAGCGCGACATCGTGATCCAATTCCTAACCGAGACGGCGGCAATCGCAGCTATCGGCGGACTGATCGGATGCTTGGTGGGCATCGGCGGCATTTACGGGATTGTTGAGTTCACCCAATGGAAGGCCGTGATTGAGCCCCATTACGTGGTTATCTCGCTAGTGATCTCCTGCTCTGTAGGCGTCATTTTCGGCATCTTCCCCGCCCGTCGCGCAGCTCTCATGGATCCGATCACGGCCTTGCGTTACGAGTGACGGCGCCGGGGGAAGCCCCGGGATAACGCCTCGGAATCTGAGGCAATTGCACCACATTCGGGGCCCATCGGTGGAGCCGAGGCGCTCCGCGCGCCATCATGGCCGATGTGGAAAGCCAAGTTCGCCCTCAAACTGAAATCACAACCGCCGCGGGGAGGCGCAGCTGGTTTGCACCCGGCCTGATCCTTTTCTTGTTCGCCTGCATGGCCGCCGGCCAAGCGCTGCTGCTGCCCCTATTTGAAGGTGCGGACGAACCCGACAATCTGCTGTTTGTACGATTCCTCGCGGAGGAGGGGCGCCTGACGGAGCCGGTGCTCGAACCCAGTTATGAGTTGGAGCAATTGGGCCGCGGCCACATGCCGCCGCTTTGGTTTCTGACGCTGGTGCCGGTCTTCAAGGCGACGGGCTGCTCCAATTGGCAAGCAACGCCGACTCTCAACCCAAATTTCTATCGCCGCAACACGGCGCAGGTCGATTCCGCTGACGATGTCGAAAGCATTCTTTCGGAAGCGGGCTCGCGCTTGAACTTCAGACACGGGCGCGATGAGGCCGCGGGCGGAGCTGCGCCGAAGTTGGCTTTCTTCGCCATGCGCATGACGACCGTTGTGTGGGCGCTGCTGGCGCTTTGGTCCGCATGGCGTTCCGCCTTGGTGCTCACCGGTGGAAGCAGGCAGCATTCCATTTGGCTTTTGGGACTGGCCGCAAGTGTGCCGCAATTCATGCATTTGTCCGGCTCCATCACCATGGACCCGATGCTGGCGGCCTGGGGCGGACTCTGCGCTTGGGCGGCCCTGGAGTGGTGTGCGGGCGACGGTGAGCCCGGCGGGTGGGCCTTCTTGGCCGGAGCAACAGCGGGCCTTGCTGCCCTGACAAAACTGAACGGGCTAGTACTCGTTCCCGCCTGCGTGGGTGCCGGCATTATCGCCTACCGTGCCGGCCGCAGCTTTCAGCGCCCGGCCCTGTTCTGCGCTGCCGGTTTCGCGCTCTTTGCCGGTCCCTATTATCTTTGGGGTTGGTTCGAAAGCGGCCACCCACTTTGGTCTTGGCATTACCAACAGATCAGTCCCTTTCACAATCCAAGCGAATCGGTTCCAAGCGTCTGGGACATGCATGGAATCTCCATCTTCACCTTGTCCATGTTCCTGACATGGCTCGGTGATTTTGGTTGGACTGCCGTTTGGTTCCCGCTATCGGTCCTCATTCCCGTTTTCTTGCTTACCTGTGCAGGCGGCGCCGGCCTGCTGACCATTTGGTTCTGCGGCCGGCGCGAAAACGCAGCCGATTCGAGCGCGAGATCCAAGTTGAGCGGCGCATTCCGATGGTGCCCATCAATCGTCTTGCTCGCGCTCGGGTTGGCGCTGGCTTTGAATTGGGGCGAACTCGCAAGTTCGCAATGGGGGCGAGCGGGTTGGAGCCGCTGGGCCACTTTGGCCTGCTTCGGTTTGTTGAGTGCGTGGATTGGATGGAAGCTATTGTCCAAAGCGGAGGCGCAAGCTCCATCGGCTCCCGGCTCGGCCCGGGCACATGCCGCCACCTTTCGACCCGCCGCCCTAGCATTCCTGGGGCAAGCTGCGGTTTTGATCATGGCCGCAGAGGTGTACTTCAACTTGCACTTTGCCCAGCCCCAAGCCAGGCACCTGTACCCCTTCTACACCGTTTTGGTGTTGGCGCTGGGAGCTGGCCTACTGCATTGGAATTTGTTGCGAGTGACCGTCGTGGGGCAAGTGCTGTTGTGCTGCACAAGCTTTGGACTGGTGACCACGCACATGCGCCCCGCAGGTTGGAATCAAAATCCAATTTGGTCGGCAACCGACCTCGGTCGCAAGGCAAGGCCGGAGCGCTCGAAGGATGAAGTCTGTGAAGTGGCCTGGATTGACGAGGAAGCCCTGCGCGTCGTCAGCGGCTATGAGGCACCCGCCTTTCGCTGGCAAGTGGAGCCGGAGGCGGGCTACGACTTCCTATTGTCCACCGGAGGGCCGGGCATGCATCATCGGCCTTGGTTGGAAAATGGTTGGGTCTGGCGTTCGCTGCGCGATTTCGGGTTGGAGCCGCGCGGCGAATTGGAACTTCCCCCGAGCTTTTGGGCCGAGGTTGAAGTGGGGATGAGCTTGTTCGTGCAAGTGTTGCGACTCGGACCGGACGGACGGGCGAACGGTTCAAGTTCGCTGCTTCAGCTCCGCCGCGGGCCTCACTGAGAGCCTTCCAGCCCTGCTCGCGCAAGCTATTGCGGATTCAGCGCTGGAAGCAGCTCGCACGCATCGACCGCCCAGCGCCGGTCTGCTAGAACTGTCGCCCCAATTCGGCTCCCGGGGAGCCTCCTGGGAAGCACGGGGCCTGGGAAGCACGGGGCGAGTCATTCGCTTCCAGCTCGACTCCGGGTCGGATTCCATGCCCCCCGGTCGGCTTTGAGTGGACGGCTCGGAGCGCAACCCCGGGGAT
>JAJDES010000380.1 GCA_029259675.1 Planctomycetota bacterium | reverse complement strand
TGTACTCGCCGCCCGATTCTGTAATGCGCGCAGCGAGTGCGCCGTAGCACAGAGCACCGAGTATCGCGACCACACCTCCGAGGGCCCAGGCAAGCATCACCAGCGCGGGTGAGCCCAAGTCCGCAAGCGCGAAGCCCGAAGTCGTGAAGACTCCGGCGCCGATCATGTTGGCCGAAACTAGGGCCGCGAGCGACAGGGCCCCGAGGCGTCGCCGGCCCGAACCGCTCATCGCTTCTTGAAGCGAACCGCCCAGTTCTCCTCGAGCCCTTCGATGTCGAGTTCCTCAACAAATTCGAATCCGAAGCTATCGAGTTCCGCGACGACTTCGTCTTTGCCCGCGCGAACATGATCCAGAATCCACTCGCGACTCACGCCGGGGATGCGATCGAAGTCGACGATGACCACCTGACCACCGGGGCGAAGTGCGCGATGCAGTGAGCCCATGGTGCTGCGCGGAAACTCGAAGTGATGGTAGACGTCGCACATGAAGGCCGCGTCGATGGAAGCCGGCGGTAGCTCGGCCGAATTCTCCTTGCAGAGCCGGGCCTCAACTTGCTCGAGCCCCTCATCAATAGCTCGCTGTGCGAGGTGTTCGACAAAGTCGGGGGCTACGTCTACCGCGTACACTTTGCCGTCCGTGCCGACAGCCCTCGCGAAGGGATCCAGGAAGGGGCCCGTGCCGGCACCGATGTCGGCCACGGCTTGTCCCGCTGAGAGGCCGATTGCATCTACGATGTTCTGGCGATGCGCGAAGACTTCGCGACTTTCGCCTTCAAAGCGTTCAACGAACTTCTCCACATCGAGATCCTCTGCCAGGAAACTGTCATTGATCCCGGGCTTGACGCTCTCTTCCAGCGAGGGCCCGTGGGGAGCCGATGGGCTGGCACAGGCCAAGAGGACGAAGGGCGCGGCGAAGGTCGTAACCAGATTGCGAAGTGTGTGGGAGCTCATAGCTGCAGAGTTTAGCGCAGCTAGGCGGCGCAGTCTTTACCGACTGGCCGTCGAATCTGCGGCCCAGAGCTTTTTGCGCGGCCTGCTCGAAGGCGCTGCCGAGAAGATATCCGCCAAGGTTCCCACGGCGCTACGCATGCTAGCGCAAGTAGTTCCGACCGAGTGCTTATGGCTGCCTCCGCTGGTGCCCACTAATCTGCTCGGATGAGCACAACCACCAAACTTTTGCCGTTAGCCCTCCTCTTGTCCGCTTGCCAGGCGACAGGGAGCGATCATTCTTACGGCACGTCGCCTTGGCAGGGCAAGTTCGAGCAATGGGGCACACTGCAGGAAGCTCTGCGGGACGGACAAGTTGAGGGGCGCGTCCGTGTCGGAGACGCTGCGCACGAGGGGATCTTCGCGGTCGGAGCTTTGGAGGGCCTGCGGGGCGAAGTCACCATTGTGAACGGCGAGATTTGGATTTCGGAAGGAGCCGCAGAGCAGGCTGCAACGACGCGTGGATTTGTCTCCGATGAGCAGGCCACCGTGCTGTTCGCGGCCGAGGTTGAGCACTGGCAGGATTTCCCCGTTGCAGGTGATGTGGACCCTTCGGTGTTCGACGCCTTCCTTGCCGAACAAGCCAAGCTGGCGGGCATCGATGCGACGCATCCCTTCCCGTTCATCGTGGAAGGAAAACTCCGGCACCTCAAGCTGCATGTGATCGCAGGCCAATGCCCGATGCGCTCACGGATGCTGAATGAGGATCCGAAGTTTCCACCGTACGAGTGGCAAGCCGAGGCCACTGATGGGCGATTGGTGGGGATCTATGCCACGGATTCCGGCGGTGTGGTTTGCCATGCCGGTTCCGATACCCACGTTCACGCCATTATCGAAAACGATATGGAGCTGACCGGCCACGTGGAGTCAGTGGGGCTGGCCGCCGGTTCAACCCTGCGACTGCCTCGGCCCTAATCGGCGCAGGTTAGCTGCTAAGTATGGAGGCGAAGTACTGCGCGCAGACTTGCAATAACAGGCAGGTCTTGGCGCGGCGCGGATTTCGATCGAAGTGCTCGGTTGTAGCAAGCTTTCGCTTAAATCCCTCGTGGGCCAGGGGCGCAAACGGAAGCGGCTCGCAAGGTGCGGATTGATGCCGTTCAGCGCCAGGGAGCGATTCTAAGCCCTGGGCCGTTTTGAGACTTGCAGCGGATAGCGGAGCGCTCAGATGGATTCGCATGGGGTCATGCCGTCGGTGCTAAGCTCGCATGGCCGTCCGGCTTTTCGGCACAGAGATCAGGCTGGAACGGCTGTGTTAGGGTCAGGGAAAGGAATCCGGCCCAGGCGGAGGGGCTTAGGAGGAACAAAGGAACCCCACGAAACGTTCCCTTGTGAAGCTTGCGACGAGGCCTTCACCCCGCTCGAAATCTCGCCCTCAATCTCCCTCGAACTCATGCGCGCCAATTCTCACTTCCTGGCTCTTGCCGTGGCCTTCATTCTGGCTTTGCCCAGCGCGGCACAGAGCCCGCCCGCCACGTTTCAATGGACGGTCAGTTTCGGCGCGAACTCCTACGTTGCCGATTTCGAGCTTCATTCTGCGCGGGGACCGAACTTTGCAATCGAAGTTCAGGGGGCTGGGGGTGGGTTTACTACGCACACGGCGGGTCCGGTTCGCACCTACATAGGAAGCATTGCAGGCCTGCCCGGAGCGATGGCCTCGGCGCTGCGTCGCGCGGATGGTTCCACTTACTATCACGTGCTCTTTGAAGACGGCGCGGAGTGGATCAACAACGGCGGCGCAACCACTCTTCGCACCGACAGCAACTGGACCCAAAGCTACCCGACTTTTGTGACCGGCTCGGGAGGCGCGGGCTCCGAGGTCTGGGCGGCCGAGGTCGGAGTGGATATTCCCCACAGTCAGTACTCGGTCGATGCTGATGTGGACGCTGCGCTTGAAATGGTCGAGCACTCGGTCAATACGGTGAACCTGCTCTACCTGCGCGATGCGAGCATTTTGCATCGACTTGGCCGCGTTGTTGTGCGAACGAGCTTAGCAGTGGATCCCTATGCCGGAATGACCACTACCGGCGAGTTGCTCGATGAGATCGGCAACCAGTGGAACAACGTTCTCGCCCCAAGCACGCACGACACGGCGCTCGTGGCGACCTCGGCTACGGGCGGGGGACTGGCCCCCGTGGGCGCCATCGGCAATCCGGCTTACTCCGCCAACGGAGCAACTTTGGAAGGCGACTTCACCATCGTTTGGCGTCATGAAGTCGGGCACAACTGGTCGCTTAGTCATTTTGACGGTGGGACGCCGGAGGGGGAGACTATCAACTCCGGCAACAAACTGTCGCGCATGTCGGGCTCCGAGCAGTCCAAGGCTATCGCACACCGCAATGCGCGCGCCGCCTTGCTCGACAACCTGGGGCCGCACTCTGACGAAATTCCCCCCAGCGCGAGCCTGGACCGGGAGGCCTACTTGCCCCAGAGTTCGGCCGTGGCCATCGATGTGCTGGACAATGATCACGACGTCAACGGCGATGCCTTAAGCATCACCTCCTTCGACACGAGCACGGACCTCGGCGGCTCGGTGGCGCTTTCCCCGGGAACGGGGCCTGGAGGGCGCGACGAGCTGCTCTACACACCGCCTTCGTTGGCCACTTCGGAAGCGGATCTCTTCACTTATCGCATCGCCGACTCGTCGGGCCGCGAGGGTGTCGGCA
>JAJDES010000379.1 GCA_029259675.1 Planctomycetota bacterium | reverse complement strand
AGCGGGCGAATAGCTCGCCCAGGGCAACCTGTTCGCCGCCTTGGGCGCGGCGAATCAAGGTAAGCGTGGCATCCATTGGGTCATGCATGGGACGAATTCTCGTGTCATTCTAATTGGGGCTGCAGGCGAGCGAGTGGGTTCTCCTACAACCCGTAGCGAGGATTGCTTGACCGTCTCCCGGCGCTGCGGCCCGAGCTGAGCGCGTGCAGCATGCCGCGCGTCAAGCTCCGGCGCCTCTTCTTCGCCGGCGGCTTGGCCATCGTAGCCTCGGCGTTCAGCGGCCTGGCTCCGCCTTTCAGTAGGATGAATTGGGACTGGGAAAGCGCGGCCGCCGGACCCGGCTCGCTGCGCGCTTGGAGTTGTCTTATGGTGCTCATGCCCCACTGAGCGCAGCCGCAAACCAAGGCGCAGGAAAAACTCCTACAAATTTGGGTGCCCCGATCTCAGCACAGAAAGATGAAGGCTACTCGTGGCCCCGCTTGAGGAACCGGAAGCTGCTCTAGCAATCTCCATCGGGCTTTTTTCAGAAAAAAGCTGCGCCTTGGAAGGGGCTTTGCGCTTGCCTAGATATGCGCAACAATCCCCCATCAGCCGAAGCTCCACCGCAATGGACCTAGCTTCGAATCGAATCTGCGCCCCAAAGGCAGATCCAGAATCGAGACCCCCTCGTCAAGCACAGCGCAAGCCTGCATGGCATAGGCAGCATTTCTCCGGACCGAACTTCGCGAGGTTTGGCCTTCGAGGCAGAATGAACAACATGGATTCTAAAGTAGAGCGAGCCAAAGCCCTGTTTGTGGAGTTCCTCCAGCGTATCGAAGATGGCGAGTCTTTGAGTTTCGAGACCTGGTTGGAGCAACACCGAGACCTAGAGCCCGAATTGCGAGCATTGAACGCGTCGCACAAGGAGCTCATGACGCTGCTCTATGAATCGGAGTCGCGAGTCGAGTTCGGCTATGAAATGCTCGAAGAGATCGGCGCCGGTGGCTGCGGCAAGGTGTTTCGAGCGAAGGACAAAACGCTCGGTCGCGAAGTGGCGATCAAAGTATTGTCCGATACCAAGAACGCTTCAGCCGAAGTTCACTCGCGCTTCATTCAAGAAGCGCGTGCGATGGCAAGTATTCGACACAAGAACATAATCCAGATCCACGCCGTTGAAGAGCTCGAAGGCAGCGTTCAGCTCGTGATGGAATTGATCAAGGGTCGCACGTACTCAGACGTTCTGAGTCAAGACGGACCGCTGCCGGCGCAGGAAGCGGCTCGCGTCGGTGAGGACCTATGTCGCGCACTCGCCGAACTGGACAGCAAGCAGCTGGTTCACATGGACCTAAAGCCGGGCAATGTGATGCGCGAGACGCGTGGTCGCACTGTGCTGCTCGACTTCGGAATGGCCAGCAACCCCGATCATAAGAACTTCCGTTTGGGCGGTACGCCCCCCTTCATGGCGCCGGAACAATTCGGCCAGGGCTTGCCGGATTCTCGCACCGACATTTACGGATTGGGTGCGCTGCTTTACTCGCTGACTTCCGGCAAGCGTCCGATCGCAGGCGATAGCATCGAGGAAATTGCCGAGAAGGTTTTGGGGGGTAAGGCTGAGCCGCTCGTGAACATCAACCCCGAACTTCCGGGGGAGTTTGTTTCGATTGTGGAGAAGGCGATGAGCGTTTCTCCGGAAGATCGCTATCCGTCGGCGGGACATATGGAGCAGGCCTTGCGCGCATTCTTGGCGGGCAGCGACAATACTGGGCAGACTTCGGAGCCGGGGCGTTCATCGGCTTGGATCCCAGTCGGCGTCTTAGTTGTGATCTTGACTTTGCTTGGAGTTGCGGCTTCAACCCTTTTCGGCGAGGACGAACTCGATGTTCAAGCGCAGCTTTTCCTAAATCTCGATGGTGCCGACCCACTTCCCTTGACTGAAGCTTCAACTCTTAGTGTCGGGGATAAGATCTTCATCAAAGCAGAGGGAGCCGAACCCTTTTACTTGTATGT
The DNA here is from genome assembly GCA_029259675.1 of Planctomycetota bacterium. Lineage (GTDB taxonomy): Bacteria > Planctomycetota > UBA1135 > UBA1135 > JAJDES01. Next base: position 3,704 of record JAJDES010000379.1, on the reverse strand, counting down.
ATTCAGCGAGGATGACAACGACAAATGCTTCACGCTTTACCCTCGCGAGCAGGAACTCTTGCCCGCAAACACGGAGCTTCGGCTGCCGGAGAAAGGCAGCTGGCTGGTCACCTCCGCAGCGGGAGTCGAGCACTTGTTTGTAATTGCATCGCGCGATAAAGATGCGTTCGGTGAAATCTTGCGGACAAAAGTTCCGCTGGCTTCTAACGAAAACGCTGGACTTCTCATGGCATCCTTGGACCCGAAATCCAGGCGCAAACTGGCCAATGTGTCACGGGGCATCAGCGTTGAGGTGGATAGCCCCTCCGATCCACGGGAAACCGAAGAGTCCCTGCCCTTGGTCGAACTCTTCAAAATCAATGCAGCCAGCATGTCAAGCGATCCCAACCGATGTGTTCAGCGCTGGTCGATTCAACACGCTCAAGAATAGAGCGAGTCGTTCCGGCCGGGGATCCTGCTCGCTGGGACAAAGGCGCACTTCGGGATTGAGAGTTGCAACACGAACCGAAGAAATTAGCGCTTCGGTGCCACGCAACGTCTATGCGACGTGGAGGGTTCACCCCACCACTGCGCCAGACAATTAACGGTTGGGGCAAGGCGTGTGAAGTTACGCAGCTCCCTGCGACTTGGTAGCTCGCCATCTGCCGTTCGACTTCCTGGGCCTAGCGGTCTACGCCGCCGGCGAGGTTGATGATGTTTTTGAAGCCCTGGGACATGAGGAAGCCGGCGAATTGCGCGGAACGAGCACTCTCGAAAAATGCCGGCATTGGCAGCGAGTCCTAATTTCAAGGGCGCAATTCGAGCCGAACTGGATTGGATACGAAAATGGCGTCTTCCAGTTGATTGCCGACGATCAGCGCGTGGTGCAGCGTGACGCCCGCGAGGACCGGGGTGAGCTGCGGGCGGAATGAAATGCTTGCTCGCGCAACCCCTTCGTGTCCGATCTCTCCGCTGAATCTTCTTGCCTCTTCAACAGTCGAGTTTTGTGTGGCAAGGAAGTAGTTGTCGGGAACCAGTGGGAGTGTCATTCCACCCGGAAGCGGCAAGCCCGGTTTCGTTCCCGACGCCGATCCAAAGATGAAGTAAGGAGCATTGCTGTGCTCGAAACCCCCATTGAAATTGAGTTCGTACTCCCCTCCGGAGCTGACTGAAATGGATTGCGGGGAGGCGCACAGGGATTTACCTCGAAGGTAGACTGCGAATCTAGCCTCAGGCCAGTCTCCGGTTCCCCACACGATGACGCGCTTTTGATCCATCGCGACTCCTAGCCCCATGCTGGCCCAGAGGACTTTTTCGGTGACTAGTTTGGACTGTTCGATCCAACGACCTTGGGTTTCATCGAATTGCCAGACATAGACAGAGCCACGATGATTGGGAGTAAGCCATCCGGCCATGCTGTTCCTCCCGTCATCGCTCCTGGCGCCGATCAAAATCAAATTGCCGTCAATCGCTACCGAGGACCCAAAATGGTCACTCCGAAAGCCATCGCGCGGAATGAGTCGGGCTTCCTCCAGCCAAGTGCCGTCAGCGTTTCTCCGATAAACATAAGCGGCACCGGAGTCCTCACCATATTCGTCTTCTCGGGATGCACCAACCACGGCTCGATTGTCGCTTATGGCAACCGCAGTTCCGAATTGAGTTCTAAAACTCGCATCCGGTTCTACAACCGAAGTTAGAAGGGTGGTTTCGAAGGTCCACCGATCGTCGTCTATGCGCTCCGGTGTCCCGCCGTCGTTCCGTCTGTATATCTGAGCAGCTTCATCCCAAAAGTTCGTGCCCACAATCAATCCATACTCACTGATGGAAACGGCGTGCCCGAATTCGTTCAGGTCATTGTTGGGCGGAATGACTTGTTGAAGCGGTTCCCAGGTGTCGTCCAGAGGCGTCGCCGTGCCTTGCCGATTTCGAAAGTAAATGCAGACCGAGCCCATCTCCTCCCCGTCAACAAGCGCTCCGCCCGAGTTTCCTATAGCGAGCAAATCGCCGCTCATATCCATTGAGTTAGCGAATGGCCCGTTGCTATTCGGTCCGATGGGAGGCAGAGACCCACGTTCGACCCAGGCGTCGTCCAGTGGATTGTCCGGCGTCCCCTGATCATCCTTGGCGTACATATAAACTTCACCGGAGCCCGCGTATCCGGTGGATCCGATTAGCATCAAGTCATCATCGATCGCAGTCGCCCCGCCAAAGCGGTCTTCTTCAAAATATCCGTATTCGAGCTCACCCTTTGGATCGGCCATCACTTGCTGAAGAATCCAATGATCGTCTTCGAGCTTAGTCGGAGTGCCCGCATCCCAATAGCAGTAGACCGAGGCGGTGGTTAAGACCGTCTGGCTCCAATTGGTTGCGATCGTGCCGGAGCTAACCACTGCTTGATTCCCACTTATTGCCGCGGATTCCCAAGCAACATACGTACTCTGGTTTTTCCCGATCAAAATAGCCTCTTCGCATTGAGCGGCGATAACCGGAGCAAAACAGGTCAGAGCGACAAAGCCAAGCAAAGTGGATCTCATATTTCGTGCCTTCCAGCGAGGGTGCTGCAGACGAACCCGCGACAATTTGTAGATAACACGTCAAGCTTATTCTAGATCCGCCGATTCGGATACGGAGCCGCCTCACATTCGGCAACCTCTATCAAAGTCTGACCTTGCGAGTGAATCATCAATCCAAGAAGCGGGTTGAGATGCCCCCATTCAGGCGCTAAGGCGCAATCACAGGCGTAGGGACCCAGTGAGGCCACTCGGCGTCCGTAGCATGGAGTCGGTGATCACAGGAGCTAATGAGTCAAGCGCCAATTGGCCTTATCCCAACGGACGGCGCACTCGAATGTGTGGGGCCCCGCGCGGCAGTTTTGGGGCAACTGCCAACAGGTTCCCCCGTGACAAATCCACTCAGATCCATGCACTCACACCACCTAGTAGCGCGCCATCTGCGGGTCGACTTCCTGGGCCCAGCGGTCTACGCCGCCGGCGAGGTTGATGATGTTTTCGAAGCCCTGGGACATGAGGAAGCCGGCGACTTGGGCGCTGCGCATTCCGTGGTGGCAGACACAGACAATGGTCTTGTCAGCATCGAGCTCTTCAAAGCGCGCGGGGATCTCCCCCATCGGAAGATGTTGGGCACCATCGATTTTGCAGATCGCGAGTTCTTCGTCTTCGCGCACATCTAACAGGATCCAATCGGCGCCTTCGTCGAGAGCCGCTTTCACTTCGAGGGGAGATTTCTGTTCCAAATTGCTGCTCCGGGGAATCGCATAGATTGGACCTGTGCGGGTGCCCCTCACGGCGAAGGTCACTCTTGCCCGCAGGGGGTCTTGGTCTGCGGGCAGAATAGCGGAGCCGCACGATCCGCGCGCGATTGCCCGGGCTTTGCACTGTGAGGGAACTGACTATGTTGCGTGGGTTTCTTCGTCAGGATTCGAGCGCTTGAGGTGCTGGATGCCCTGTTGAGCAGCAGCAAAGAGCGCTTCGAGTCCGATCGGGTGGACGGGGCCGATTCGGAGGGCCTGCTCTATCGGCGCGGAGATGCAAGTTGATTGCGCAGAAGTGGTTGCGTGCCCTTGCGGCCCCAAAAACCCACGCAAGCAAGTCAGTTAACACTGTGAGGGAACTGACTATGTTGCGTGGGTTTCTTCATCAGGGTTCGAGCGCTTGAGGTGCTGGATGCCCCGTTCAACAGCAGCAAAGAGCGCTTCGAGTCCGATC
>JAJDES010000378.1 GCA_029259675.1 Planctomycetota bacterium | reverse complement strand
GGCTTCTTCGGCAGAATCAAAGCCGGCGGCGAGGCCCACGCGCAGGGCGGCTCGGTTTGGGATTGCACCTAGAACTCGGTGACCCCGCGCCTGGAGTTGCGCTCGAATTTTCGGGTAGTGCCGCCAATCTTCCAGTTGGATCAGGATCTCATCCACCAAGTGGCGGCCGCTCGGATTTGCTCGCAATCGTGCGTGGATGTTCGCCCCGCGCGGGGCATCCCAGGAATTCGCAGGGTTTTGGAGCTTCGCCGGTGCCGGTGGCCCCAATGAAAGCGGGGGGAGGGCCGATTCTGCGGTGGCCAGTAGGCAGCACGCCAGAAGGGGGCCGTGGAGGGTGCTGGTGGGGGATTGGGGGGGCATGCTGGGCGGATTCCTCAGCCTAAGTTTAGAGCCTATGTGGATCCGGGGCGCACTTCTCTTAGCGGGACGCCAGACCCTTCAGCGGGCTGGGTGGCGCGATTGCCTGCGCTCGGGCTCTCCGGTGGCTGCGACGAGATATCGAATTGAGCCTTCGCGAGGGGCTGTGCGGTGCGCCCAGCCAGAATGCTTTGCGCTGGAGCGATTGTTGATGAGGGTCGTCTGCTCGCGCTGCCGTGTCGCAAGTTGCGCAACGCGGCGCGGTTTGCGCACATTCGGAAGGTCAGGTTCGGCGCTGTTGCGCAAAGTCCCGGAGTGGCGACCCGCTTAAATAGCAAACGACCGCGTCAGGCGCGCGGTCGTTTGGTGAGGGCGCGGCTGTGAGCCCGCGCTGACTCGCTCTACAGGAAGTTTGAAGAAGACTCTTCGGAGACACCTTTGGCCGGGGTGCTCTTCCTGTAGCTCAGGAGGAACAAGAATGACTCAGCCATCCAAAGCACCAAAAGCAGCCAACCGATTTTGATTGTGATATCAAGCATGGTGTGTTGCGCCGGGCCGGCGGGCCGAACGTTAATAGTGTTCGGTATTTCAGTGAAGATTCCCCCTACGACTTGGACGCAATTCAAAAAAAAGTGCTGATGTCTCCCTAGAACGGGAAGCTATGCAACTTACTTACGAATCTTGAAACCGAAGGCGGGCGTCGGAGTCACTGGGGTGTGACAACAACATCTGATGGGGAGGAAGGGGAGTCCCTTATTGTGAATGGGCCGCGCCGAGGCGGAGTGGGTTCGTCGTTGCAAATGGATGGGGAGCGGCCCAAACCGATTGACAACGGCTTGACGCCACCATCGAACGGCGACTTCCATGCGGAGTCTTCAAGAACGATTCGGCAATGGGAGCTCGAGCGGCTGCTGCTATTCATTACGGCTCCGACCGGTGGGGCGGATGCAGGATCTGAATCGCCTCACTTGAAAGTAGATGGGGAAGGTGACCGCAGATTGGATTCCCCATTGAAGGACAGTGCTTGTCAGGGGCAAGTGTCCGGCGAGCCCAATTCGGAATCGCTGCATGCCCGGTCGGAATTATCACCGGAATCAAAATCGGTTTGCCCGGGCACAGCCGGCAAAATAAAAACTGGTGGGAAGGCTGGAGACAGCTTTGATGTGGCGCCGCAAGTTTTCGATACAGACTCCGGCCGACTTTCAATCCAGTCAGAGCAAGAGCCCCAAGGTCCATTTGCATCGTCCCCGGGGGGCTTGGGGGCCCAGATGCCGGCCGGCATTCTTTCGCCCGTTTTCGCCCCTGCGGCTGAATGGCTGGCGTTACTCGCACGCGCGGAGCCGCGCGAGTTGATGCAGCGCCACGGGCTCAGTGCCGCCGTGGCGGGCCGCTTGAGCGCGGCAGTTGAGTTGGGACGCAGGGTGGCCAGGACAGAACAATCTCCGCGACCGGATCTGCGCTCGGCCCAATCGGTATTTCAACTCATGCGCACGGAGTTTGTCGCGTTGGAGCGCGAGCGCTTCGCGGTCTTGCTGCTGGACGGCAAGCACCGCTTGCAACGGATCGAACTCGTTAGCGAGGGAACATTGACGAGTTCACTCGTTCATCCACGCGAAGTTTTTTGCGCTGCCGTGCGCGAAGCAGCTGCGGCCATCATTTGCGTTCACAATCACCCCAGTGGTGACCCGGAGCCGAGTCGCGAAGACTTGGATGTTACACGCCGGCTTATTCGTGCGGGTCGCTTGCTTGGGATCCCGCTCGTGGATCACGTTGTCATGGGCGCCACCAAGTATTGCTCCCTGCGGGAACGCTTGGATTTTGAATCTGTAATGGCGGTAGACGGACAATGCGATTCTTAGTCGGCGCCGTGCTCGCTACGAACACGTCATCCGTTTCATACGCTCAATCTCGGTCCAATGCGGAGATTGCATGGGGTGACGCACGTCCATTGAACGCCATACTCCAATCGAATACTGAGTCCAAAGTGAACAATGCGTCCTCTTCCAGCGCAGCGTTCAATGGGAGCACGGTCTTCGGCGATTCTTGTTGCGCGCGATGTTCATCGCGGCGCTCAAATCTGCGCTGCTGTGAGTTTCGTCCGACCGCCTATGGAATGCATGCGACAGCAAATTTGTATGCTGCAGAATGCGTGCAGATGGCGCGGGCCGGGGCTCAGCGATCAAGCGAAGCGTTTGTTTGTTCCGTCCAAATTGCGCTCAGAGTCGCGAGCGCGGCCTCCGCGGCCGTTTCGATGCGCAGGATATTGGGGTGCAGATTGGTTCCATTGGAACCGGCATCGCGCAGGCATTGGATCTCGTCCGTTGTGAAGCCGCCTTCGGGCCCTATGCAAAGCAGTAGGGGCTGTTGGGAGTTTCCTTTGCGATCGGATGCCGCTTTTCGAGCCCAACCTGCGAAGCTCAATTTCGCTCCCGGATCCAGGTGCGTGAAGCTCCCACGGGGAAAGGTTGCGCCAAGCTCTTCGGTTGTGCGCGCTGCGCGAATTATTGGCAGCCAGCCGCGGCGACACTGCTTGCAGGACTCGCGCGCGATGCGTTCCAAACGGCGCATGCGCCCGTCGCCCGGACTGGGTGCGGAGCGCGGACCGCTTTGCTTCGCAATGAGCGGGGTGATGCCCATGGCTCCAAGCTGGACCAATCGACCGAGCATTTCCTCGCCGCGCGCAGCCTTTGGCCAGGCCACCGCGAGTTCAATCCACGGCAGGGCGGCCGCGGGATGGCCGGGTTCGGGCTCTCGGACGGGCTCCCCATCGGCTTCGACTCGAAAAGCGCGGCGGCCCGTTGCAGCCACGCGCAAGGGAAAGGTCGAGCCGGCTCCGTCCAGGCCCAAAAGGCGTTCGCCCACATCGAGTCGCAGGACCGTGGAGGCGTGCCGCTCGTCATCGGGCGCGAGCCGCGGTTCGCTGGGGGTGGAGCTCGGATCCAGGAAGAATCGGCGCCCAATCGTCGGTGTATCGGCCCTCATCGCGGCTTGGGGAGGAATTTCGGGACTCTGTAGCGCGACTTCATGGGGGGCACTAGTACCCCCCGCGGACGCTTTGCGCCATATTGGTCTCTCACCATGGCCTGGCGAGCCCCTGTGCGGCGCCCTAATCATTCAGCACGATACCCATCATCGAGACCAAGAAATCGAGTCTCCTACCCTTTTAAATCAGTCCCAGGTCCAGAGGGTGGACCGCCGGAGCCGTCGCCATGGGGCTGACGTGTCCGACTTACACCCTCCCGAGTGACCCTTCCCAACCGGTCAGCCGCTTCCTAGAGCAGGGCTTTTTCCGACCTCACGGGCTCCTTCCGGCGCTCATGCGCCCGAACCACGCTCGCAAGCAACCCGCTCGCAAACAACCCACCCAAACGAATTCCATTCATGCGCGGACGATATTGGTTGAGCTCGACCCTTGGTGCCGGCGTGCGGCAGCCGATTCCGCCCACCGGTCTCGCGGTGGGTCGCAACGACGACAACGATTTGGTCCTGGCCCATCCCTCGGTCTCGGGCCGACATGCGCGTTTCGAATTGGAATCCGAAGTCGTGACGGTTGTCGACCTGGGCAGCACCAACGGCACCACGGTTGACGGTCGGAGCGTGGAGACGCGCGAGCTGGCCCATGCGGATGTGATTGTCCTGGGGCAGGTTGAGTTGGTGTTCGAGGACTCTCAAGTTGCCGAGACCCTGGCCGGTCCGATGAAGCCGACTCGCAAGCGTGCCTCGGGACCGGCGGTGGCCAATGCCGGTGAGGGCCTGCGCAAACTTTCAGACGATGCGCTTTCGGGGAGCGGTCGCCGATCTACTCTCTTGCTGGTGCTTTTCTTGGTTTCCCTGGGCGCCGCGGGCTGGGCGGGAATGCGCTGGTTCGATTCTCAAACGGGCGATGGTCCCTCCCATTCGCTTCAGGTTGTGAAGCACAACGGCAATTTGATTGGCGATCCATCCTTTGAAGCCGCGCAAGGCGTCGCCAAAGGTTGGTTGGATTGGGAAGCCGGCAGTGCGACCTTTTTTGCGGATCGCATTTGGCGCAATCGGGGCGAACTGGGTTTTGGTGTGGAGCTTGCCGGCGGGCAGGCGGCGCGATGCGACTCACCGGCCCTGCGGATCAATCCGGGTCAGCGATTGAGTTTGGAAGCCGCCTGCTTTGTGGAGGGCCCGGTTGTGGCGCAATTGGGTTTGGCATTCGAGAATTCGAGCAAGCCGGGGACTTCCATCGTGCAATGGGCATCCGTGCGCCGGGGGCAGGACTCGATGGGCGCGGACTTGGACGAAGGATTCATGCCACAGAGCATGCAGGCCCACGTGCCGCCCGGTTTCGATCGCGTGCGAGTGGTGTTGGCCGCCAGTTCACAGGCGGCGAGCGGGGAATCCCAAGCGGCTGAAATCGCGACTGCGGCGGCCGGTGGAGAAGCCGATGAAGGAGGCGTATCGCAGTCCGCAGTGTTTCAGTCCGCAGTGTTGCAGTCCGCAGTATTGCAAGCCGGGGGCAGTGTCGCATTCGACGATTTGGTGCTCTTGAGTTCACCCGCCTCCGAGCCGGAATGGGCACGCTTCGGCGAATACGAATTTTGGAGCGACGATTCTCACAGCTTGGTCCTGATGCACGTGGACAAGTTGCGCTTGCGCGCCTTTGCAGGAGTCTCCCGCGAGCGCAGGCTTGTGGAGCGCCCGGAGGGAAACGAATCCAAGATTGAAATCGAGGTCATGCCGGTCGGGTTTGGGGTGGAACTCTCCAAGGACGCGGGTTGCTTGAGTTTCATCGTGGATGGCGCCTTGGCCGCAGAGCGTTTGGCCGCCTCGGGGGAGGAGGGCTACTCGGAAGAGAGCGCCGGTTTCGAACGGCGCGATGTGACTACCTTCTTAATGGGGCGCGGCACGGGCTTGCTGCTGCTGGCTTTCGAAAGCCCGGTTTCCATTCAAACCAAAGCCCTCGGCGGAGCGGACGGGGATTTGGCCGTGACCATTGAGCTGGGCTCCTTGCGTCGATTGCGAATCCAATCCAGTTTTCACGAGGAGCGCCAAGAGGCGGAAAGCCTGGCTCGCAAGGCGCGCAGTTTCGAACGCGAAGGAAAACTTGGACAAGCTTTCCAGGCCTGGGCGGGGGTGCTGGATGAAACGCCCTACGAAGATCAACTCGTGGCGGAGGCCCAGGAGGTTCGGTCGCGCTTGACGCGCGAGGCGCTCGATCGCACCGACCGCTTGCGCGAGTCCTTCGAACGCGCAAAGTTCTTCCGCTTGGCGGACATATACAGGCGCGTGGCGGCCAGTGCGTCGGAGTTAGCGGGAATCTACGCAGGCACGGAATTGGAAACTTCCATTCTCAGCTTCCGCGCTGAAGTTGACGAGGCTCTAGCCGCCTTCGAGAGTACGAATGACGGCCGAGAACGCGAGCGGCTGGAACGCATGGCCAGTGTCTTTGAACGCGAGGGCCGAGATGAGTTGGCCTTGCACACACGACGGGAACTCGAAATGCTCGCAACAAAAGGGGAGCAGCGCTGATGGCTCGCATGACCACGGGTGTTGATGTGGGCTCGCGCTCCACCGTTCTATTGAGCGGCAAGCCGCGCGGGAACACATTCGCACTGTCCGAAGTTCGAATCGAAGAGCACGGCGAACTCGAATTGCCCGAGCGCTGGGAAACCCTGGGTGCCGACGCCAAACCGCGTGGTACCGCAATCGGGCTGACCGGTCGCAACGTGAACGTGCGCTACACGCAGGTTCCGCGCCTTCCCGATTGGCAGTTGCGCAATTTGATGCGCTTCGAGGTCAAGGAGATCGGCGGCCAAGCCGGAGCTGAAGTGGCATCGGACTTCAACGTTCTGCCGGAGTTGCCGGAAATTGAGGGTGAAGATGTCGTGCTGTTGGCCATGGCGCGCGAATCGCACTTGGAAGAGCACCTGATCGGTTTGGAATCGATCGGCGGCAAGCTTGACCACTTTTGCCCCAACGCTGTCGCGCTTTACAACGCGTGGCTGCACTACGGGGTCGTTGAAGACGACACGGTGCTCTTGGCCAACATCGGGCACGAATACTTGGATGTGGCCGTTGTGCGAGGTGCCGATTTGCTGTTTGCGCGCAACCTCAGCGGCGGCTCGGCACTGTTCGACGCAGCCCTTTCGGAGCGCTTCGGCATCTCTTTGGAGCGCGCCGAAGGCATCAAGCGCGAGATGGTTGATCTCACTCCCGGCGCCGGTGCGGGTGGGGGCAATCAAGAAAAGGCTTGCCGGGCCAGTCAGGGTCCAGCCGCCCAAGTGCTCGACTTACTCAAGTCCGCGATCTTGTTCTGCAAGAGCCAAATCAAACTGTCGGGCTTGCGCGTCGATCGGCTGCTTCTTTGCGGCGGCGGTTCACGCCTTAAGGGGTTGGATTCCTATCTTGCAGCCGGGCTGGGTATGCCGGTTGAAAAGTTCGACCCGTTTGCGGTGGTGGACACGAAGGCCTTGGATCCAGAGTCGCTGCAGGCCCTCGACGATTTTACAACGGAAGCCGTCGTGGCCCTGGGTTTGGCGACCGGAGCAGCCCGCGCCGATGCCTACAAAATCGAAATCGTGCCCGAGCGCATTCAGCGCAGTCGCGATTTCTGGGGTGGCAAATTACTTTTAATCGCCGCGGCCGCGTTGGCCTTGAGCTTCTTGTCTTGGAGAGCCTTTACTGAATCGACCAAGCTCGAAAGCACGCGCGTTGAGGTCTCTCGCATGAACTCCCAATTGGATCGCGCGCGCCGAGCCGATGCGGCAACGGCGGAATTGGCGGATCGCAATCGCGAGCTATCCAAACTACTGCGAGAGCTTTGGCTGGATCTGGGCTCAGGTGAGCAGGTCGCTCGCGCCATCGGAGCCATGGGCCGTTCGATGCCGGAAGATCTGTGGTTGGTCGAGTTGAACGCGCGCGAAGCCGCCCCGGCCAATTTGGGGTTGGAGGAAGGCGAGCGTTTGCCCGTGATGCACATAGAGGGCCGCGCAAGGGAGGGCACGGAATCGCCGGCGCTCGTCTTCGAGGACTTCGTTCAATCGATGCAGCGCGAACTGAATTCGGCGCGCATGGCCCCGGGGCTTTCGCCGGACTTTGAACGCTTTACTTTGGATCTGACGCTCTTGGGTTTGGTTCAACCTTCCGCAGCCGGTGCAGCAGGCGGTGGCGTGGAGTCGATCGAAGGGGAGGGGCGCTAACATGGATCTCAATGACTTTTGGCAGGAGCACAAAAAGTTCCTGACGGCCGTGGGCGCGGCTCTGCTCGCCTTCGTGCTCGGTTTGGTTGCGATTGAATACGCCTTTGGCAGCGAGTTGACCGACCTCGGGCGCCAGCGCACGGATCTATCGCGCAAGTTGCGCGGGCCCTTTTATTCGGCCGCGAATCTCGACCAGATGGAAGCTGAGCATGAGCAGTTGGTCGGTTCGCTCGAACAGGTCGCAGCTCAAGTGGTGTTCAAACCGCGTGAGGATTTCCTGGTTGAAGTCAGCGGCTCCGCGGCAGCCAGTCGCTATCACCGCGTTGTTTCGCGCGTTCGCGAAGCGTTATTAACCGATGCCGACCGGCGCAACATGATTCTGATCGAAACCCTGGGCTTGCCCAAGCTCTCACCCACGCGAGCCGAAGACATTAGGCGCACCCTAGAGGCACTCGATGTGATTGATCGTGTCGTGCGCTTGTCCTTGGCCGAGGGTGTTCGTCGGGTGGACGATATCCGCATTCGGCTCAATCAGCAGGCTGGATCGCGCGCGGGTTCCGAGCGAGTCGAACGCACGCGCATCACGATGGAACTCGTCGGGCCCGAACGCAGCCTGGTCAGGGTCTTGGAGGGCACGCAGCGTGTCGCACCGGGATTGCAGCCGTTGACGCTGGCCGAGTGCAGCCTGCGCGGAGCCGGAGAGCGCGGCAGCGAGGCGCAACTCGACCTATCCATAGCTATTGTGCGCTTGGCGGCCGACCTTGAAGCCGAGCTGTTCGCCAGTCGCCTAGCGGAGGAGAACTGAAGTGAGCATTCGCCGCGAAGTTTGGGTGCTGCTGGGCACTCTCCTGTTGTTGCTGGCGCTTTGGTTCTCGGGCGAGGGCGAAACGTCGCCTCTGCGCGGCGCCAAGAGCGCGACCAACAAGGATCTGGAATTCCAGGCTCTGCCGGACCTGACGTTGGTGCTGGATCGCGGACCTTCGGGCGCAACCGCGAAGAGAGCGAGTCGGGACCTGTTTACGCCGCCCTCGGACACACAACCGCTTGTGCCGCTGGAATGGGTCGCTCCCGAAGCCGAAGCGCTAAGCGCATTGCGACCTCCGCCCATCCCCGGTCCGGCTGCGCGCGTCTTTGCCAAGTACTTGCGTTCGGCCGCGGGCCCGCAAATCGACTTGCCCGATTTTTTTGCGGGCGAGCAGAGCGGCGGC
>JAJDES010000377.1 GCA_029259675.1 Planctomycetota bacterium | reverse complement strand
GCCTTGGATGCACGTGCAATCGATCGAAGGCCCGATGTCCCTCGCTAAAGTGCGATCCCGCACGGCAAATGAGCGTTGGCGAAAGCCGGTGCTGAGCACCGGACACTAGGCCGCATTGGGAAACGTGGTACGCGGCTTGCTGGGTCTGCGCTGGGGCCTTAACTATCAATATCAAAGCATGCCGAGGAAGCAGGTTGCAGTCATGGTGAGGATTGGAATTCGAACGTTCAGCAGCGCGCTCGCGCTGACTTTCCTGGGAGCGCTGGGTCAGGCGCAGCAAAACGTCTGGGTCGTGGACGCTGTAGGAGCTGCCGGCTTCGATTTCACGGAGATTCAGCCGGCCGTGGACGCGGCCGATGATGGAGATGTGATCCTGATAAAGGGTCGACTCAATCATGAGTACGCGGGATTTACGGTTGCAGCTCGCTCACTGGTGATCGCCGGCCAGGAGGACGATTTGACGCCTGCCCTGGTTCTGGCACCGCCGGTAATTGGTCCGATCATCATCCGGGACTTGGCCGCTGACCAACGCGTGCTGCTGAGTGGCGTGATTGCCCGTACGAACGATCCGGTCTTCCTAAGCAATTTGAGCATTCGCGATTGCGAAGGCTTGGTCTTTCTGGAGCGCATGCAAGCGGAGCGTTTTGACGCCTATGTCGGCCCCAGCTTGCCGCCCGTCCCCGCAACTTTCGAAGTGTTGAGCAGCGCGCACACCACCGTGGTGAATTCCACCATTAGTGGGCAAAGTGCGCTGAGTGGCCTTCCAGGCGCGGGAACCCGATTGATGGATTCAGAGGTGTTTCTGGAGCACGTACAACTAAGGGGTGGCGACGGCGCCCCCGTCGGCTTTGTACCTCCAGGTGGATTCTCATCGGCCACGGAAGGCTCAACAGGGATCGTTGTCGAGGGTAGCGAGCTCTACGCTTTTGGCGCGGGCTTGCGCGGGGGACTTGGTGGGCATGGATTCATCAATCCCTTGATGCAGTGCTTTCCCGGCGGAGACGGCGGGCTGGGTGCTCTGGTGCAGTCCTCACCAAGCAATGCGTCCCTGGTGAAAATTTTCGATTCCGGCTTAAACGGCGGAGGCGGGGGGTTTTCGCCCGGGCCCAACTGCAGCGCGGGCAATGATGGGGACAACCTGGAATTGAATGGCAGCGCCAGCGCTGTCGATTTCCTGCCCGGAACCGCGCGGGCATTTTCGGTGACGTCGCCGGTTCGCGAAGACGAGGTTTTCGTGGCTAGTTTCGAGGGCGAATCCGGGGATCTGGCCTTTCTCTTGGTGGGCGATTTGGAAGCGCCCCTACTGGATGCGGCCTTCGATGGCCCCCTGCATCTCGGTCTCGGATTTTCGGCTCGGCTAGTCGGAACCCTGGGTGCTTCCGGCCAGCTTCAAAGGATGTTTACGGCCCAGGAGCTCGGGGCGGGCATTGAGTCCTTCGTCGTGCCGATGCAAGCCGTTTTCTATTCCCCGCTTACCGACCGCTTCACGGCCGGGGATCCCGCCAGCGTGCTCATCCTCGATCGCGATCTGTAACTCAGTGGCTCCGGGTGCCTTTCGCTGAGCGCGCGCCCGGAGTCGATTTTTTTGGGCCCCGTGGGAGCGCTATTGGCGGCCTTCTCCGTCCACTGCCAAGCGAATTTGTTCGGGCTCCGCTTGGGGCGCTGCAACTGGGGTTTTGCAAGCTAGGATGGGTGCCATGAGCACCCAGGATGGTCAGGACGGATCGGCTTCGGAGGCGGCGCAGGCGCAACGCCCAGGGCCTCACGCGCGGGCGAATTTGCCGGACGCGTTGTTGAGCGCCGGCGGCTTGGTGGAAGGTGCTTCCAGGGCCGCTGCCGGGGCAACCGGTGCCAGTGAAGCCCAGGCCTTTGGTGTGGCCAGTTTCTTTTCTTTGCTGGCGCGACCGACCAAGAAAATTCGTGTCTGCACCGGTCTCTCCTGCCGGTTGAAGGGGGCGGATGAGGTGCTGGAGGCGGCGCTCAAGTCGGGCCTCGAGGCCGAGGCCTGCTCCTGCTTGGCCGGCTGCGACGTGGCGCCCGCCGTGCTGAAGGACCGCACGGTGCTGCCCGAAGTGCAAGTGGCCGACGTTCAAGCGGCCGACGGCAAATGGGAGTCGCTGCAATCCAGCTCAGCGCGCATGGGTGTCTTCGCCATGGATCGAGCAGGACGCGAAGTCGCTGCGCCGACGTGGTGCGGGGATGTGGGGGGGGCGTCTCCCGAGAGCTTGGCCATCGACATGCTTGCCGAGGAGGATTACTCAGGCTCCGGTTTGGCCAAGGCCGCGGAGCTTGGTGCCACCGGCCAAGCAAACGCCGACGCAAGCGCGCTATTTGACGAACTGGAGGCATCGGGCTTGCAGGGCCGCGGGGGGGCCGGTTTCCCCGCGCACATCAAATGGCGTGCGGTTGCGGGGCAACCTGAGTCCACTCGCTACGTTGTACTGAACGCTGATGAGGGTGAACCGGGAACCTTCAAGGACCGCGAGTTGATCATGCGCCGGCCCGATCTCGTGATCGAAGGTCTGGCCATTGCGGCGCGCGCCTTGGGTGCCGTGGAAATTTACATCTACTTGCGCGGCGAGTTCCAAGTGCCGCGTGCACGCTTGGAGGCGGCCCTCTCGAAATTTGAGCGCGAGCGTTTATTGGAGGGACTGACCTTTCACTTTCACGAGGGTCAAGGCGCTTACATTTGCGGCGAGGAAACGGCACTTTTGGAAGCGCTGGAAGGCAAGCGCGGCATGCCCCGGCTCAAGCCGCCCTTTCCGGTGGAGGTCGGCCTGTGGGGCAAGCCGACTCTGATCCACAATGTGGAAACCATCGCCTGTGTGCCCGGAATCTTGCTCCGCGGCGGAAAGCACTTTCGCTCGCTTGGACGCGAGGAAGCGGGCAGCAAGCTGTACTGCATCAGCGGCCACGTCCATAAGCCCGGCACCTACGAACTGCCCCTGGGCGTTACCCTCGATGAATTGGTCGCGGCTGCGGGCGGTTATGTCGGCGAGTTGAAGGCGTTTTCGCCTGGCGGTGCCAGCGCGGGCTTTCTCCCGGCCAGTGAGCGCACGCGGCCCCTGGATTTCAAATCCCTAGGCGAGGTCGGCTCCATGTTGGGCTCGGCCGGAGTCGTTGTGCTGAACGACACGGTGGACTTGCGCTGGGCGGCGGTGGAGCAGTTGCGCTTTTTTGAAGATGAGTCGTGCGGTCAATGTGCGCCCTGTCGCATTGGAACGCGCTACTTGCACGAGGCGGTCAAACGCGATGTGGCCGGCAGTCGACTTAGCAACGGCAGCACAGCCCTCGCGCATATCGATGACGTAGCCTGGCAAATGAGCGAGGGTTCGATTTGCGGTTTGGGGCAAATCGCCGCCTTGCCGTTGACCAGTGCGAAGCAGTTCTTCCCCAATGATTTCCCCGAGCAACCGGTTGGCGAGGGCCAATAGCCATGGACGCGTTACGCAGCAATAGCAACGGCCGAAAGGCCACGCGGACCCGCATGCAATGCAGCATTGACGGGATCTCGTGCGAATTCAGCGAGGGCGAAACGATGCTTGAGGTCGCTCGCCGACAGGGCATCGAAATCCCAACGCTATGTCACGATCCGCGCTTGGAACCGGCCGGGGCCTGTCGATCCTGTTTGGTGGAGGTGGAGGGACAGCGCCGGTTGATTCCATCCTGCGCAACGACCGTCGTAGACGGGGCCGTGCTCACAACCAACAGCGAACGCGTCAAGCGCCACCGCCAAACTCTTTTCAGTCTCTACCTCAGCGAACATCCGGCCGAAGACAGTGTGGAGGGAGTGCAGCGCGGCAAGCCCAATCGTTTGGTTGGAGCCGCCAAGGCCTTTGGAGCCCAGGATTGGGGCAAGCTTGAGAACTTGCGCAACGACTTGGCGGGGGATCGCAGCGGCGATCGCAACCCCTACATTCAATTCGATTCGGATCTTTGCATCCTGTGCGCCAAGTGCACCCGCTATTGCGATGAGGTCGAAGCGGTGTCGGCGATTACCTTGGCCGGTCGCGGCTCGCACACGACCATAGCAACGCCGGATTCACGTTCGTTGCTGGACACGACATGCGAGATGTGCGGAGGTTGCATCGCCGTGTGTCCGACCGGTGCCATGGGCGAGAAGAAGCCGCGCACGCATCAAATGCCCATCGAGGCGGAACTGACCAAAGTTCGCACCACGTGCAATTATTGCGGTGTGGGCTGCCAGTTGGATTTGAACGTAGATCCCAATGGGCGCGGGGGCCTCGGCGAGGTGGTCAAAATCACCAGCCCGGACCCTTCGCCCAATCCGGACATGGATTTGCCAGGCGGGTACAGCGGGGTGACGTCCGACGGCAACCTGTGCGTCAAGGGTCGTTTTGGGTACGACTTTGTGCACCATGGTGAGCGCCTGCAAACTCCGCTGATTCGCGGAGCGGATGGAGAATTGCACCCCGCCAGTTGGGAGGACGCCCTGGATGCGGCGCTGGCGGGATTGGCCGCCGTGGAAGCCAAGCACGGCAAGGATGCCCTGGCCTTCGTCAGCTCTTCGCGCTGCACCATCGAAGAGAATTACCTCGTTCAAAAAATCAGTCGCGCGGTGTACGGAACCAATAACGTGCACCAATGCTCGGCGACATGACACGCTCCCACCGTGGCCGGTCTGGTCACTACTTTCGGTGCGGGGGCGATGACCAACTCGATTCGAGAAATTCGCGATGCGGATTTCTTAGTCGTGATCGGTAGCAACACTTCGGACGCCCATCCGATCATCGCCATGGAGATGAAGCGCGCCGTGCGCGCGGGGGCTACCTTGGTCGTTGCGGATCCGCGCGCCATTTGGATGACGGAAATTGCCAGCGATCACATGCAGCTGCAGGCCGGCACGGATGTGTGGCTTTTGAATGCCATGGCCCATGTGATTATCGACGAAGACCTGACCGATAAGGCCTTCATTGCCGAACACACCGAGGGCTTCGAGGCCGTTCGCGATGCCGTTGCCAAGTACACACCGGAGCAAGCTGAGGCAGTCTGCGGCGTCCCCGCCGACATGATTCGCCGCGTTGCGCGCCAATACGCCACCACCCGCAAGGCCGGCATTTACTACACACTCGGAATCACGGAGCACAGCCACGGCACGGACAATGTCTACGCCCTGGCAAATTTGGTCTTGCTTACCGGCCACTTGGGACATGCCAGCATGGGGCTCAATCCTCTGCGGGGGCAAAACAATGTGCAGGGTGCCAACGATGCCGGCGCCTCGCCGATTTTTTATCCCGGCTACCAGCGCGTGGATGACCCTGAAGTGCAAGCCAAGTATGAAGCGCTTTGGCGTCGTGAGTTATCGCCGGTGCCCGGACTGAATCTCAATGAAATGATGAAGCAGGCCGGAGAGGATCTATTCGGCTTTTTCATCATGGGCGAGGACATCATCCTTTCGGAACCCAATATTCTCGCGCTTGAAGAGCGCATGAATCGGGTCGAATTTGTGGTCTTGCAGGACATTTTCCCCAATGAAACCATGCGCTTTGCGGACGTGGTTTTGCCCGGGGCCAGCTTTGCCGAAAAGGAGGGAGTCTTCGTAAACTCCGAGCGGCGCATGCAGCGCGTGCGCGCAGCCGTGAAGCCCGCCGGCGAGGCGCGCCCCGATTGGGAGATCCTGCTCGAATTGGGACGGCGCGCGGCCGTGCGCAAGGGCTTGGACGACTCCGTTTGGGCTCATAATTCCCCGGCCGAAATCTTTGCGGAGTTTGCTCCGACGGCGCCGAAGTTCGCCGGGATTACCTACGAGCGCTTGAATGCGGAGCCGGACTTCGGTTTCAGCGGCATTCAGTGGCCCTGCCCGGACGAAAACCATCCGGGTACGCAGTTCCTGCATGAGGGCGGCGTCCTGCGCGGCAAGGGATTGCTGACGGCCGTCGAGTATCGGCCATCGATGGAGTCTGTGGATAGGGAATATGGTCTGTTGCTCTCAACGGGTCGCACGCTTTACCACTACAACGCCGCCACCCAAACCCGGCGCGATGTGGGCTTGGATATGAAGCAGCCGCGGGCCTTTGTTCAGATTCATCCCAAGGACGCGCGCAAGCGCGGGATCGTTCAAGGGGACGCGGTGGAAGTCCGTTCGCGCCGGGGCGCCATCAAGTTGGTGGCGGAAGTCACGCGGGACGTGCGACCCGGAAGTATCTGGATGGCCTTGCACTTCGCCGAGGCCAGAGCAAATGTCCTGACCAACGATGCCGGAGATGCGGTGACAGGAACCGCGGAATTCAAAGTGTGCGCAGCGGAGGTCGTGAAGCTATAGAGCTGTGGGGTAGAGTTCCATTCAGAACTGCGCGGCGGCAAGGTGCGCCGCGAGGCGTTGGGGCGAAGGACCTGCCCCCACGCGCCTATGGGCAGCAGTGGGCCTGTGGGCAGCAGTCGAGTTTGAGATCGTGAATGAGCTGTGCTCGAGGTTGCGCGTCAGGAACGGCAAGCGCCTTGCTCCATGGCGAGCCGGCTTTGCATCGAGAAGGATCGCATTCGCGGGCAAGGCCCAATCGCGGACGCCTTCGCTACCCGATGCACGCCACGCTGGGCCTTTAGATATGGAGAGCGCTCCACGAGCGCCAATGTCGCTCGCGCGCTTGGCTAATTGTTGCCGGGCTTGACCGCCTGTAGCCAGAGAAGGGCGAAGTGCTTCTTCTCATCGGTGTACATACGCTCCATGGAAAACCCACACTCTTCGGCCAGTTTTGCTATGGAAGCGATCCTGAACTTGTGCGAATTCTCCGTGTGAATCGTTTCGCCCTTGCGGAATGGAATGCTTTGCCCGGCCAGATTGACGGTTTGGTCAGTCAGGCTTTCCAGATGCATTTCAACTCGTTCTTTCTCTGGGTTGAATACGGCCTTGTGGACAAACTTTTCCAAATCGAAGTCGGCTGACAACTCGCGATTGATGTGTCGCAAGACGTTGAGATTGAATTCGGCCGTGACGCCTTCACTGTCGTTGTATGCCCGTTCGAGGATCTCCGTGTCTTTGATCAAATCAACTCCCAGCAGCAGCCCGCCACCCTCTGGCTGCGTCATGCGATGGATGCCTCGCAGCAAGCTTTCGCGTTCCTTGGGCGCGAAGTTTCCAAGGGTCGATCCAGGGAAGAACACGACGCGCTTGCTGACGTGCTCGGGCAAGTCAGGCAGGTCGATTGTGCTTGTGAAGTCGGCGCAAATGGGTTGCACGTGCAAATCGGGGTAAGCCGACGCAATGCGCTCCACGGCATCGAGTAGGTGTTGCTCGGAAATGTCAATCGGAGCGTAGAGGGCCGTATCCTCGAGGGCATCAAGCAAGAGGTGGGTCTTGCGGCTGCTCCCACTTCCCAACTCAATCAGGGCCACGTGGGGACCCAGTGTTGTGGCAATCGAGGGGGCCTCGTTGCGCAACAGCTCGGTTTCTGTGCGCGTTGGATAGTAATCGTCGAGATCGCAGATTTGGTCAAAGAGCTGGGAGCCCTTGGTGTCGTACAGGTACTTGCACGGCAAGCTTTTCTGAGCCTGCGCGAGTCCTTCTAGGACCTCGTTCTCAAAAGTAGCGGCTTCCGGTTTTTGATCTAAGTACTCTTCGACTGCTGATTCGGGCTTCACGATGCACTTTTGGCTAGGCGGAATCCGGAGAATTGCCAGCGCGCTTGCGCTGGAAAGAAATTGCGATAGGTCGCGCGCAGGTGGGAGCGTGAGGACACGCAAGAGCCCCCGCGCAAAACCAATTGATCGCACATGAACTTGCCGTTGTATTCGCCAATGGCACCCACCGGGACTTCATAGCCGGGATAGGCGACATAGGGGCTTTGGGTCCATTCCCACACGTCACCGAAGAGCTGCAAGGGGCCTTCGGTTTGGGTGCTTGAGTGGGGGGAATCGGGGTGAAAGCGCTTGGAGGAGACGAAGTTTCCTTGCACCGGCCTTTTGCCGCAGGCGAGCTCCCACTCCATTTCCGTGGGCAGCCTGGCGCCGGCCCAGGTTGCGAAGGCTTGGGCTTCGAAGAAGTTGAGATGGCAAGCGGGTTCCGCGTCCATTAACGCGCGCCGGCCGGCCAAGGTGAATTCGCTCCATCCGTTGCCGTTGCGTTGCCAATAAAGCGGGTGCTCGATGTGGTTGTTCTGAACCCATTGCCAACCTGCGTCGAGCCAGAGGGCCGGCGTTTGATAACCAGCATCATCGATAAATTCTAGTATGTCGGCATTGCTGACAAGTCTGTCCGCAAGCACGAAGGGCTCTAGGAACACGCGGTGCTTCGGCCCTTCATTATCAAATGCGAAGCTGGATTCGCCGTGCCCGGCATGCAGGAGTCCACCGCTGTAGGCAATCCAGTTCTGCGTTGGGCAAGCCCCGGAATTATCCGGCAACTTGGCGCGGTATGCCGGCTCCAGTGGGTTTTGCGCGAACAAGTGCTTGATGTCGGTCAGGATCAGCTCCTGATGCTGTTGCTCATGGTTCAAACCGGTTTCGAGCAAAGTCATCAGCGCGGAGCGATCCACGCTGTCCATATCGCGCGAAAGGGCCTGGATGCGATCGTCAACAGAGTGTCGGTAGTCCCAAACTTCGCTCAGGAGGGGCCGAGTAAGCAGGCCTCGCTCCGGGCGCGAGTGCTGCTTTCCCAAACTGTTGTAGTACGAATTGAACAGCACCCGGAAAGCCGGATTTGTGGGCTGGAAATTGTCTTCAAAGCGCTCCAGCACGAAGACCTCAAAAAACCAACTCGTGTGACCAAGGTGCCACTTGGTCGGGCTGGCGTCGGGCATGGACTGGGGCCCGAAATCTTCGGATTGCAACGGCGCGCAAAGTTCCTCGGTGCGTTTGCGGATACTGCGATACAACGCAAAGAGTTGCGCGAGCCGCTCATCGCTGGCGCGGCCGTTCTGCGTCAGCTCGCTGGTGGTTTCAGTTGAGCTTGCTGGCGAGAAAGCTTTGAACGGCGCCACTTGGTTTTGTCCGGATGATTGGCCCTGGGTCGGGCTGGCCGCGCGCGGGGCCCCACTCTCTAACGATGATGTGGAGGACTGTTGCACGGTTCTTTTGCTCCCGCCCATGGCACTAGGCGCATGCGGGGGGCCACAGGGGGCGACGCGAGCTCGTCTCGCGCAAATCTAGGACACCCATAGCAAAACCGATCTCGGACTTGATTTCAACCGTGATCGCTCCGGACAGGATTTGAGCTCGTGATGGCGGCACCGAGGGGCGCTGAACTGCATTCAGAGCAAGATCATGGGGCTTTGTGGGACCGCTGGGCCCGTAGAGTCCCCAAGGATGCAGAAGGGGCATGGCACCAATCAAGCCGATGCGTGTTGGGCCGTCCTACCGCGGCCGAAACGGACTTGTGATTGTTGTCTGCTTGTTTGGGCCGCCGGCTCGAAGGAGCTCCCACTATTTTGGGAGCCGGGAGTCCATGTCGAAATCTCTCTGTGGCCGCTGCGATCGGGATTTGGAGTCGATACGGCGTAAAAAAAGCCGGGCATTCCCTGCGGAAGGGAATGCCCGGCTACTGTTAGCTCAGGTGGACTCAAAAGCTTGAGCCGACCTGCGATTCGCACTTACTCAGCTTGCTTGATGAGACCATCGGGGCAGAAGCGCAAGCGAGTCACCGCGCCCGATCCGCCGAGTTCCAACACAGCGCGCCTGACGCCACTGAGGTTGGGCTCAACCAATTGCACGTTTCCGTCGGGCAAGTCGGGAATCACAATGGCTCCGATTTCCATGTCGGCGGCGTCAAAGAAGCGCCAAATGTCGAGCTCGTTCATGTCCACGTCCAGCACGCGGGCTGAAATGATGGTCACGTCGTAGTCGAACTGGAAGGTGATTTGGCCTCCGGCGGCTTCATCATCGGGGTCGTCCACAAGCCCATCGGCGGGCGAGGTATCCACGTCGTTCTCAGCAATAATGAGAACCTTGCCGAGGGGCGTGTCGTTGCCGGGCACCATCGGGTTCGGGGTAAGCAGGTCGTCATCACCGCCGGTGCGGTTTTCCGAGTCGAACAAAATCGCTTTGTTCGGGTGCATCGGATTGTTGTTTACAGCGCTGAAGGTCAAACCAATATTGTTGTATTGATTGGTGATTTCCTCGCCGGTTTGGAAGTCGCGCGGAATGCCGGTTGACGTCTCGTCAAAGTTCACGACGCGCGGGCAGGGAATGAGTTCGATCGGGCCGATGGCACCGGAACCCCGGAAGAAGACTTCGAAGCGATCGAGGTTGGCTTCAAAGAAGTCCACACGCTGAACGCTGCCGTCACCCAAGGAGACGATGTCAATGGTTTCGTCGGGGGTCGACAGGTCCCCGTTGCGGTAGAAGCGCAGTTGCGTTCCAGGGTTTTCGTCGATGTCGAGCAGCGTTATTGAGCAAATGGCTGCTTTGTCCGCAAAATCAAAGAGCAGACTTCCGCCTGCGGCTTCGTCGTCGGGGTCATCGACGTTTGCGTCCAGGGGCGCGACGTTGATGTCGTTTTCTGCGATGATCAAGACATTGCCTAGGGCCACATCGTTGTCGAAGCCGCCGGGATTGGGCGTGGCCAAATCGTTGTCACCGCCCGAAACCATCGAAGTATCAAACAAGATGGCCTTGTCGGGGTGCAACGGGTTGGAGTTGCGTGCCGAGACGGTCATGCCCATGTCGGTCCACTCGTCATCAATTTGACGGCCGGCAACCATGACATCATCGGGACCGATGGTGAAATTGAAGTCGAGCAGATCGCATTGAATAGCGGTGCCAAGCTGAACGTCTGCCGGGGCCGTGGTCTTGACCACGCCTTCGACAATGTGCCCGGCGGTCAGGGTGACCGGGAATTTCAAGCCTTCCACAGTTTCCTTGGGCACGTCAAAAACGAAGTCTTCGCCAATGGGTGCAAAGCCGATCAGGATCGGCTCGACGCCCGGAACTTGGACGTTCGCAAAGACGGCGTAGATGGATCCCTTGGCGCCATCCAAGCGCGTTGTGAACTTCAGACCGCTGGGATCTGTTTCGTAATAGGCGTTGAGGGTGGCTGCTTCGACCGGGGGGGCGGGGATCGTCGAGCCCTGGGCGAAGCACGCTAGGAGGGCAATGCTGGTTGCGGGAATCATGATGTTGGAATTGCAGGTGAGGAGCTTGTTTCTGCAGCGACGGGTTGACTCGTCTGCAAGCGGAGCCGTTCGTTTGAGCAAGCCGCCCCAGGCTGTCCGGGAGCAGACTTGGCTGCAGTTACCACTGTAGGGGAGTCGCTTGAGGAAGGCCGTGAGAAAGGCCGTAAGGCTGGCCGGGTGGGCTTTCCACAAGGACTTTCCAACTATACCTCCGGAATGGTTCCAGATAGAGAAATCTCACCTATTCGCCCGAACATTCTGTGCAGCGGACTCCCGAACAAATTCGGATCGGCCCGGCCTCGTTGCGACGTCTGAGCCATTCCCGGCGGCGGGTTTTCGCCGGTGCGACAGATGTGAACTTCCGCTCAGGGCGAGAATCGGCCAATTGGCAGATGGTCCGCGGCCGTCAGACAGTCGGCTTTGCCTGCAACAATATGCGGGCTTAATCCCCTTGGGAAAACTGGGGTTTGAGGTAGCTCGCTGCGCTGGAAATCGTTTGGGAGTTTAGGTCCACAAGTCGATTGGCTTCGCGCATCTTTACGGCCGAAATGGAGCCCAGAAGCGGCTCCAAAGCGCGCACGAGTTTGGGGTCGGAGCTGGCCCGATCGGAAAGTAGGAGCACCGCGTCGTAGGGCGGAAAGGCTTGGCGACTGTCCTTCAAGACCTTCAAGTTCCAAGCGGCAATACGGCCGTCCGTGGAAAAGGCGGTGATGACATCCACTTGGCCTTCCGCTACAGCGCTGTACATCAAGCTCGAGTCGAAACTGAGCCGATCTTTGAAATTCAAGCCATAGGCCTGCTGTAGGCCTTTCCACTCGGGACGGCCGAAGAACTCGTAATCGCCTGCAATGGTCAGATTCGGGGCGGAGGGGGCCAGATCATCAATGCTGACAATGGAGAGCTGCGCTGCGACTTCCGATTGCATCGCCAGGGCGTAGGTGTTTTCGAAGCCCAGTGCCCCCAGGAGCGTAATGTCGCGTTCGTTTCGCAGCCAAGTGCCCAATTCCGTCAGCACAACGGCGCGCCCAGGATTGTCCTCGCGCCGCATGTGATTGGCCCAGAGGGTGCCTGAGTAGTCCACATAGACGTCGATCTCACCTACCGCAAGCGCATCGAAGATCACGCTGGAACCCAAACTTTGCCGTTGTTCGACCGCGTAGCCGGCCGCTTCCAGTTGCGTGCCGATCAGGTCGGCCAAAATGTACTGCTCGGTGAAAGTCTTGCTGCCCAGAACCATTTTTGGGCGTGGATCTTTGTTCGTTACTCCGCCGAGATAGGGGGAACCCGCGGCCACAAGCAACACCAAGGATGACAAAGCGGCCAGCATGGCCCAGCCGCGTTTGCGAGTGGCCAAGGCGCGTTCGGCAGCGCGAATGCTGCCGTCGATAGTCAAAGCAAGCACGGCCGCCGCCGCGCATCCGACCAGCACGGCCGTACTGTTGTTGGTTTGAAGACCGCTGAAAATGAAATTTCCCAGGCTGGTGGCGCCGACGGGAGTGGACAGCGTAGCCATACCGGCGGTCCAAACACCGGCCGTGCGAATGCCGGCGACGATGACTGGGATGGCCAGCGGCAATTGCACTCTCAGCACGCATTGCAGAGGGGTCATCCCGATTCCGCGCGCGGCTTCGATGATGTCGGCGTCGACCCCTTTCATGCCTGTCACGGCGTTGCGCAAAATCGGCAAGATGCTGTACAGGATCAGTGCCAGCAGTGCGGGAAGCGCTCCGATTCGCCCTAAGAGGGGCACCATCAAGGCCAGCAATGCGAGGGCGGGAATGGTTTGGATCACGCCGGCCAACGCCAGAACAGGGCCCGACAGGCGCGGGTAGCGAACCAGCGCGATTCCCATCGGCAAAGCCAGCATCAGTCCGGCAGCGAGGGCCATCAGTGTCAGCCCCAAATGAGCGGCACCGAACTCGGGCACGAGCGCCAGTTGTTCGCGCAGAGCGTCACTCATCGTTCCGCACGCTTTCCCTTGGACGTCCATTTGGAAAACAGCGCTTGCACCCGTTGCGCCTGGCGCTCGGGAGTGCCCATGATTTCCGCCACCATCGCGTTCGCGGGGCAGCTGAGCAATTCGGCGGGAGTACCCATTTGCACGATGCGCCCCTGGTCCATGATTGCGATTTTGTCGGCCAGGGTCAGGGCTTCGGTGACATCGTGTGTGACGATCACAATGGCCTGATTGAGTTCCCTGCGCAGGTTCACCATGACGCGCTGCAGCTCGTCCCGAATGATGGGGTCCAGTGCGCCGAAGGGCTCGTCCATCAAGAGAATGGCGGGTTCGGCCGCAAGGGCGCGCGCAACGCCTATGCGCTGTTGTTGGCCGCCCGACAATTCGTGCGGATAGCGCCCCGCAAAGGCCCGGCGATCCAAGCCGATCCATTCGAATAGTTGGTCCAGGCGTTGATCCACACGCTCCCGGTTCCAGCCCAGCAATTGGGGCACTGCGCTCAGGTTTTTCTGAACAGTCCAATGGGGGAAGAGCCCGACTCCCTGGAAGACGTAGCCGATTTTTCTGCGCCAGGCGATCGGATCGGGTTGATAGGCCGAGCGACCATCGATGGAAATCTGGCCCGAGCTGGGTTGAACCAGGCCGTTGAGCATCTTGAGGGTGGTGGTTTTGCCGCAACCGGACGCGCCCAACAGGGCCAGGGCTTCACCCGCCGAAACGTCGAAGGAAATGCCATCGACGGCGGTTACGTCACCGGGGAAATGCTTGCGCAAATTGCGAACGGCGATCATGGCTACCTAGGCGAACAGTGACTTGGAAAGCATCCATCCGGCAGCTACGGCGGCGAGGCCCAAGCACACGCTGAACAGAATGTTGACCAAAGCCGCCAACCACTGTTCGTTTTTCATCAATTCAAAACTTTCCAGGCCGAAGGTGGAGAACGTAGTGAATGAGCCCAAAAGGCCAATGCGCAGGAAAACCTGAGCTTGGGCACCGAAGTGCGCCCGGTGCTCAAAATTCCAAGCGAGGGCACCCAGCAACAGACAGCCGGCGGTGTTGATCAGCATCGTGCCTAAGGGGAAGGCATGCTGCCAATGTCGAAGCACCCACGTGTTGAGCCCGTAGCGCAACAGGGCTCCCAGGCATCCACCAGCGCCGACGGCGAGCATATTCATTGGAGGCTGAGCCCTTGCAGTTGAAAGGAGATGCACTCGTCCAATAGGTCGCCGTTGTAGACGTAATCGCTCGCTTCAAAGCGAACGGCAAGGTATTCGCGCTCGCGCAAATCTGCTGGAACCTGGATGCTGAGATCGAGTTCGAGCGGACCGCGCAATTCGAATTGGGCAACCGGAATTTCGTCGATCCAAACTTGAACGGAACCCGGGTTGAGTTCCGGACGATTCAAGCGTTGTCCCGTGATCATCAATCGGCTTGCGCCGGGATTGGCGAGGGTGATCGAGGCGTAGGGTGCGGCGAAGCCTTCGCGATCGAAGCCGCCGTTGATTTGCGCGGCACTGCGCGCATCGAGCTGACTCCACTCGATCGAATTGGATACCCGGTGCTGAGCTAGGCGCTTTTGCATGGACTGCATGTCGGCAAGTTCCGCCCGTGCCGCACCATCAATAATGTCAACTTGCTGATTGGCAGATTCCCAAGCGGGAAGCGAAAGTTGTGGCAAAAGTCCTCTTTGTTGCGCCAAGCCATAGATCAACTTGGCCACTCTTTGGCTGCCCTGCGCATTCCAATGATTGTTGTCGGCCGAAGCCCACAGCGAACGGTCCTTGAGGAAGGCCTCTGAAACGAATCCGATTTCGGCTGCCGGCAAGCCTGCGGCCAAGTGTGGCTCAACCATGGGCTGGAAATAAAGCCACATGAACAAGCACAGGTAGCGGCCGCCAACAGCTTGGACCGCCGACGACAATTCGTTCAGCGAAGCGGATGCCTGGCGGTAGCGCTCGCGACTTTCTCCATCGAGGCCATACAGCAGTAGATTCGCCGTGTTGATACCCGTGGCCAAGCGTGGGGCGTCGCGCGAAACGAGCCCGTTGGCGCGCTGCCTGTGCCTGGGGGCAAAGCGCCCTCGTTCCCCGAAGCCGCGCACGCCCTTGACGTCATCCAAGTCATTATTAAAGACGAGCTGCACAACCAAGTCCGGTTCCAGCATGGACAGCTGGCGCCGCAGGTAGGCGCATTCGGCAATGATGTCCCAACTGGAAATTCCGATGTGCAGCACTTCGACTGGGGACTGCGCGCGCTCATTCAGCCAGGGTTCCAGGAAGCTGCCCACGCGTTCGGAAGCGGCGGTACCGTGGCCGAATACGAAGGAATCACCCAATAGGACGATGCGCGTCGTGCCGGGTTGCTTGGCGCCGTATTCGCGTTCGCGCATTCCCAAGCGATTGGAATGAACGGGCTGGCCGAGCAACTCGCGCCCTTCCAGTTGCGGCTGAAGGACCCTTGACACATCGGCATCCACATGGGAATCCCAAACCCCGCTGCCGCTCTGGACCAATTCGGCAATGGCCGCCCGCCGCACACTTTCGTCGAGCAGCGCTATTTGCTCACTAGTCGGTGGAGCTTGGGGTTGTGGCTGCGCTTGGGCGTCCAGGGCCCGGAGGGTCATGAATAGGGCCACGCCGAGGGCCAGGCTGGTTGCCCCGAATAGCGCCGCCCATTTGTGGGCGGCTCGGCCCATGATCGGTGTCTCGTTCGGGCGCCCTGGCTGCTCAATTTGCATGCAATCATCTTCCAAAGGCAATGGGGCCGAGGCAAGGCGAATGCCATTCTTGGGCCCAAGGGCTGGCTTCGAATTCGCCTTGGGAGTCCGGGGTCGCCAAACGGTGGTTCGCGTTGGCGACGGGGGATTCGGTTGCTCCGGCGGGGCCCCTGCAAATCTGGTCGCGGCAGTCCACTTCGGCCGGGACCGAACGCGGTTGGAAAATTCACACTCTTGGTAAAGTGTAAGGATCGGAATTCAGGGATTTGCGTCTGCCGTGCTCAGCGGACCTTTCCCATCCACCATTGCGACCATTCACGTTCACATGAAATTCCCCCTCGCACTTGCACTCGCAGTCTGTTCCTTCGCGCCTGCCATGGCTGGCTCTCCCGCTTTGGCTCCCAATCCCCAGGCCCCCCAAGCGGAGGCTCATGCGGAGGCCTTCAGCTTTTATACGGCCGGACTTGACGCTTTGCTGGTGGATTCGCGCGACGACGGATTGAAGCGCGCGTTGAACATGATCGACGCGCGCTTGCTGGAACTCTTGGAGGAGACGAATGCGGTTCCGCTGCCTCCGGGTGCAATCGAGCTCGTAATGGAGCTATTGAGCTCGCCCGTGCAGATGCGCTTGGCGTTGAACTTGCCGGATCGGGACGGGAAAACCGAGCAGCCGGGCGGACCGGTTGCTGTCGAGCTGGACGTGAATCGCAAATCAGCAGAGGAGGCGGCCGAGTTCGCAGTGCGCTTCGCCAGTTTGCTCGGCATGCTGGCACCGGCTCCGATTGCGGAGATGGAGGGCGTTCCGGGCATGAGCGTTTTGACGAGTCCCGCGGGCGATCTGAATTTCGGAGCCAGGGAGGGCCAGAATCAATTCGAATTGAGCTTGGGGTCCATCAAGGGCGAAGCGCCCGATTTGGCCGGCTATGGCTTGCCGGCTGGAATCAAGCCGGCCATGGCTGCGCACATCAATTTCGAAGCTCTCATGCCCGCAATGGAAATGAGTTTGGCCATGAATCCGGAGCTCGAACCCATGCTAGGCCAACTCAAAGGTTGGTTTGGATTGGACGGCGGCAAGCCCCTGGACATTCAGATGGCATACGGGCACGGGGCGGACCGCTCGCACGCGTTTTTGCGCTATGGCAATTGGGTCGATATCGCAAAGGCCAACAATTTGCTGGTGTCCGAACCGCTCACGCAGGCGGAACTGCGTTTGGTTCCCTCCGATGTAACGATGGCTTCGGTCTCCAAAACGACTCCAGACGCTTTCATGCTTGGCATGCGCATGGGCGACCCAAGCTTCGATGCCGTGCTTGAGGAAGTGAACGCGACCCTTGGCTTCGATATGGAAGCCGACTTCCTGGCACACATCGGAACGACCTTCGGCTTCTTCTTGTCCGAAACCAGCGGCGGGGGAGGTTGGGGCTCCGCAAGCATGTTCATGACGCTGAAGGACAGCGGCAAGTTCATGCAAACCGTCGACATCCTGAAAGCCAAGGCTGACGCGCTCGGAGCCGAACAAGCAGAAGGCTATTTCCGCATCCGCGAGTGGCTGCACGGCTCCGCGCGCTGCTTTAGCCTGAGCTTCCCCGGTGTTCCCATCCCGGTTGAAGCCGCTTTCGGAGTCCTGGGCAACACCGTTTTCGCCAGCGCCACCCCGGCGGGCTTGACCGCCATTTTGGACCATGCAGCCAGCGATGCACCCGGCCTGCTTGCTGCGCCCGGACTGCGGGCTTCGACGATCGATTCATTTGAAGGCCTGTTCGCCGTTGCTTTCGATGACACCCCCAATCACTTGTCAGCCGGCTATGGCCTGTGCTCCATGCTGATGAGCGCTTTGGCCAACGCCGTCCGCTCGCGCGAAGACGAGGCGCGCGATCCGGGCATCATCATGCCGACCTACAAGGAATTGATGCGCGGTTCCAGGTCGCGCGTAATGGTGACTCGCATCGTCGGCGATGACATGCTCATCTACGGTGAGTCCGACCGTTCCTTCGTGGCCAACATGACCGGCGCTATTCCCGGCCCGCTGATGGCCTTTGCCCTATTGGGAGCGGGGGCTGGGGCCGTGATTCCCAACACGATGGAGCGCCTGCAGCGCGGCAAAGAGAATGAGGCTCACGCGCAACTGAGTCGCTTGGAAAGTGCTCTTGAGGCCTACGCCATGGGCAATCAAGGTGCCTATCCGCAAAGTCTAGGCGATCTGGTGAAACCCGATGCGAACGGCAACACCTACCTGAGCGAACTTGCGCTGGATCCCTGGGGCGCCGCCTACCAGTACTTCCCGCCCAGTGATGAGTTCGCCTCCGTTCTCATCTACAGCCTCGGACCCGATGGTATTGACGACACTTGGGATGACATCAACTCCTCGTCCTACTACGACTACGATTACGAGGACTTGGAGTACATGGATTACGGCGACTACGAAGACTACGGAGATTATGAGGACTACGAAGACTACGAGGAGGAAATGTAGACTCGCCGTTTGCAACAGAGTTGCTGTGATGGCTGCTGCGGCAAGCGGAATCATGGTGAGTGCGTTCGGTCCCGCTTCAGCCTCTTCGTCGTAAGCAATCCGTTGCGCCGCAAGCATGTGGCGCACCTCTAAGGCTACGGGGCCGCAATACTCAACAGAGTGTTGCGGCCCCGCTTCAGTTACTGCTTTGGAATTGTGGCCTGGGGGACAGAGCCCCGCCTTGGGCAAGCGGTCGAGGAGGGGGGCCAGCAGGGACGCTTTCGAATTCGTAAGCGCCTGGCGATTGTTGAGGCGGGCAAAAATGGGGGGAAGTGAGAATTGCCTGAACCCTCGTCGGGGTGCTGCTCTCGTCAGGTCGCCACTGGCTCGACGCGGCGCAGCGGTTCCGATCGGGATTGCGTGACGGCCGGGTTGCTCGGAGCACGCAGCTCGTGACCGGGATGGGGCGAAGCCGAATTTTGGGGCCCATGCCATTGGAATTGGTCGAATTCGAAGCGGCCCGCTCCTGCCCAAATGGGCCGTGCGGAGGAATCGTGGTCGCGGGGCTCGCGATGGTGCGCAAGGCACGCCGCCTAGCGCCTCGGAATGAACTCGGTGCCGCTGGGCGGCGCTGCTCGCTTACCCGCAATGGCATTGGCCAGGGGCAATTGTCGGGCGAAGTGGCTAGAATTCCGCGCCCGTGAGCCAGCCACAGGGTTGGCCTTCCACTTGCGCCCGCAAGTCATCCAAGCATCCAACGCATTTCAATTCCCATGAAGGTCGGCGTCGTTACGGAAATCAAGCCCGGTGAAAACCGCGTGGCCCTGACCCCCGCGGGGGCAGATCGATTGGTGCATGCAGGCCACGAAGTTCTCGTGCAGTCCGATTCGGGCGTCGGCAGCGGATTCGAGAACGCCGACTACGAAGCGGCCGGCGCGCGTATCGGCGCGGATGCCGATTCCGTTTTTGGTGAGTGCGAAATGGTATTGAAGGTCAAGGAGCCCTTGGCCGAGGAATGGCCGCGCATGCGGCCGG
>JAJDES010000376.1 GCA_029259675.1 Planctomycetota bacterium | reverse complement strand
TGGGGTAGAGCTCCTTCGAGTTCGAGATTGCGAACGTAGGAGCGTCCCCGGTCCACGACTTCAAGCGGCACGGGAAACTCTTGAAAGAAACCATCTGCATCGCCCGCCGGCTCTAGACCCAGGCTCCGCAGTCGGGAGGCGAGAAAGCGCGCCACTTCCCTTTCGGCGGGTGTACCCGCGCGCCTGCCTTCGCGTTCATCCGCTGCCAACCAAGCCACATCCCGCGCCAAGGCGTCAGGATCGGCCGCAAAAACGGCTGGGGCCGGCTGCGGAACCATTTTCTGACGGGAGTTCGGCTCCGAGTCCGCAAGCCGGCAGCTAGCAGCAAAGAATAGGCCCGAGGCGAGGGCTAGCTGTCCCAAGCGGGAACTTCGATGGTTGACGGCATTCATTCGGGCCAGGATAGCGCGCCCGGCCTCTGCAACCGCAGCCCCAGCTGGAGTACCCTCCCCCCACGGCGGCGCACCCAAACGGTCGCACTGCGCCGCCCATTCGCACACCAAAGCAAAAACCGGCCTTGCACCTCGAGTCCAACCCACAGACCCCGCTGGGGTCAACCGGCACATCCGGCAGCCTCTCCGCAGGCAATCCCGGCCGGGAACGCTTGCTCAGGCTGTTGCTCTTGCTCGTGCTGCCCCTGTGCATGATCGGGCCGTCGCTCATGCCGAAGCGACTTTTCCTGCCCCAGGTCGCCACCACCTTGGCGCCCTTGGCCAGTGAAAATCCGGCGCGCGCGCAGCGCGAAGGTGCCGCGGCCAATTTCTCGGCTTCGGATCGCATCTTCCCCTTCCTGACGGACCAACAGGAAATCCGCCGGCAACTGAAGCGAGGCGTGCTGCCGACGTGGGAACCGAATCTTGGCCTGGGACTGCCGCTTTACGGAGCAAGCCTCGTGGCCTCCACCTATCCGCCCAATGCTTTGGCGGTGCTCATGCCGCCCGAACGCGCCGCGGGCCCCCTGGCGATCCTGGCCCTCTTCCTCATGGGCCTCGGCACTTGGCTATTTCTTGCGCGCCTGGGCTTGGCGAACGGCGCCTGCATCTTTGCCGCCCTGGCCACCCAAATTTCCAGTTGGGGCATCGCCAATCTGCATTACCCGATGAAGGTCGATGCGGCGCTTTGGTTTCCGTGGTGCCTTTGGGCCATCGAGGGTCTCGTTCAGCGCAAGCGTGGCTCCTTCCTGTTTCTTGCCCTATGCAGCGGTTGTTCGTTCTTGGCCGGCTTCGTCACCATCTCGATCTTTGTCGCAGCTGCCAGCGGACTGTACGCCGTCTTCCGACTGGGCAAACGCCAGGGGCATGCAGCTCCAGTCACAGGCACTGCAGCTTCCGTTCAGGATTCGGTATTCGAGCCGAATTCCATTCCGGCCAGAATTTCGAGCATCGGACCTGCGCTTGCAGCTCTATTGCTTGGTATCGGGCTGGCGAGCGTGCAGCTCCTGCCCAACTTCGAGGCCAGTCGCCTTTCCGTACGCCAGGACCGAGAGCACGCGGAAATCCTGCGCGGTGCCCTGCCGGGCGGCGCCGCTTTGGGCTTGGCCTTGCCCGGCGTTTTCGGTTCGGCCCGCGACTACTATCCCTCCGGCTCGCCCACCGCTTGGTGGGTCGCGGGCGACGAACCTGAAAAGTCCGCCCAGGCCAACCCACTCGAGTGGAACACACACGCCGGAGCGGCGCTGCTCATTTTAGCCCTAGTCGGACTGGTGTCCGATCCGCGCCGAGCTCGCATTCCCCTCTTGCTGCTAATCGGAGTTTGGGGCTTCGCGCAGGGTTGGCCGGCCCTGCGCTTTGCCTATCGACTGCCGGGATTCAACATCGGCGACCCGGTGCGCATCCTCGCCTTGCAATGGACCCTGTGGCCCTGGCTCGCGGCCATCGGAGTCGATTCGATAGTGCGCCAAAAACCGCGCGCCTTGATGACCAGCCTGGTGGCATCCGTCGCCTTGGGAGCGGTCAGCTTTGCACTCTGGACAACATTGGATCCCGTTCAGTGGGCAGAGGAACTCGAACAGGGCCTGGCCGCTCTTCACGCGGCCACCGTTTTCGAGGTGCGCAAATTGATCCCGGTCGAGTCAGCCATTAAGGCCGGCGAAGGCCTGCGCGAATCTGCAGCGGTCTGCGCCGGCACCTGTGCGGCTTTGTTCGCAGCAACCATCGTGGCGCTGCTACTGGGACGCGCGGGTCGCAACCAAGGGCAGGGGCCCACAGCTTTGAAGCTGATCATCGCGCTCTTGTCCTGTGCCTTGCTGTTCCTGGGGCCGGCGCGCGAACGCATGGAGCCCATGCAAGGATTTCCGTTAACGGCACTCGCACTCGGTGCGGGAGCCGTTGTCCTGCTTGCCCTTGCGCGCGGCCGATTGGCCGGCACAGCGCGCTGGTTGCCCCTGGCCTTCGTTGTCGTTGCGGAAGGACTTTGGCTGGCTCCCGAACACTTGGCGCCGAGACGCGCGGAGCAATTATTCCCAAGCTCGCCGGGCATCGAGGCCGTCGCCGAAGCCGCCGGAAAGGGCCGGGTACTGCGCCTGCACCAAGATCCTTCGCAAGTGATTGAATTGGCGCGCCCCAATATGCTCAGTGCCTACGGCGTGCAAGACTTGACGCCCTTCACGGTGTTTACGCCGCGTACCTTGGTCGAGGCCCTGGCCAGTATCGACCCCGCCGCCACCTACCGTTCGGGAATCAGCGGCATCACACAACTTGAGTTGGTCGCCCATCCGCTCTTGGATTTGCTGAACATCACCGCGATTCTTTCGGTCGTTCCGTTGGACCATCCGCGCCTGGAGCTCGTTTACGAAAGGGCTCGTTTCTACGTCTACAAACGCAGCGGCGCCATGGGGCCGGCGCGCATCGTTCCCACCGCGATTGAATCCAAAAGCAGTGATTCCGGATTGAAGTGCATCGCCGGCGGAGCCGTCAATCCGCGCCATGCCACCAGCTTGTCCGCACCAAGCCC
>JAJDES010000375.1 GCA_029259675.1 Planctomycetota bacterium | reverse complement strand
AAGCGATCCAAGTCGGGGAAGCTGCCGCTGGTTGAGCCGAAGAGCTCCCACATGATGTCGGGTTCGCTGTGGGTGGTGCCCACGACTTGCCCCGATCCGAGGTAGTCATAATCGACCAAGCGCACGCCGCCGTCGGTGATCTTGCTTAGGCGACTGGTGTCATCACCCAGCGCATTACTCGCGCTGTTGTAACCGTAGGACAGCACGTTCCCGCTCGGCATCGTCACGCTCGTCTTGCGAACCGTATTGCGCCCGCCCGTCGCTTTGGCGTTAGCCCTGTAGAAGAAAGCCAATAGCACTAGCCGATCTCAATCCTCCTCAAACAACGAGCCCGCGGCCCAGTCATCTTCGCCATTCACGCTTCGATTACGTCCTCCGCTAATTACGGAATTTGCACCACTCACTTTATTGGATATGCCACCGCTGATAGCTGAGCGAGTAGCAGAGGCAAGATTATCCTGTCCGCCAGACACCGCACTTTCTTTCCCTGCAGATTTATTCGAAAATCCACCTGCAACACAAGATCCCGCTCCAGAAGAAGTGTTCCCTGTACCGGACAAGACCACGGAATCATTACCGCTTGCTCTATTCTCACTGCATCCAACGACCACAGACTGCCTGGCTGTTGCCTTATTTTTAAATCCACCGCAGACATGACTAATCTGTCCGATCGCGGAATTGAAACTCCCCCCTGCTATCGTCGAGAATTCTCCGGTTGCCAAATTGCCTTGGCTAGTTCCAGAATCGAATCCGCCTCCGCCTAAAATTGTCGAATAAGGACCAGTTGCTCTGTTGTCAAATCCCCCCAAAATTCCGGCATAAGGCCCGTTCATCGTGTTCTTGCGACCAAGCACGACGCCCCCGAAACTCGCGTAACTCGCTCCAATCCCTCCAATGATGTTATGTGAGCCATTGCGCTTGGCTGAATTTTGAAGAAACGGATCATTCGTATCTTCGTTGTAGCCGACAATTAAATTCCCCACTCCATTGGTCACGGTTTCCAGAGCGTCAACTGAGGAAAAGTCATCCGGATAGCCATTGGTTGATCCTAGCCCGTTCACAATCTGAACGTTTGCACCTGTAAACAGGACTGTAGGATAAGTTCCGCCCAGTCCATCTTCGACATGCACAACACTCATGAATCGGAGTAGATCTTTCTTTTCCTCGATCCAAGATTCGTCAGACGATCGCATCTCGGTGATTGCAACGCCAGCCCCAAAGGCCAAGAGCAGAGTGGAAGCGTGAGTTGCGGCAGTTCTGATAGTTGCTTTCATGATTTTTGAACCGGCTTAGAAAAGCGGTGGGTATTTTTGATTCCCAGTCGGGAAATTTTTTGAGCGGATCTGCGACTGGACCAAGTTAGAGCCGCAAGAAATCGTGAACTTAGCCTTTGCGAAGCTCGAAGAACCCGATTGCCCGGCCATGTTCCCGCCAAAGCCTTTAGCTCTAATTACGCTGCTTACACTACTCTCGCCTGCAGAAAGGGCATGCGGAGTGACCAACGTGCCAGCGCTTTCAAATCCAAGGCACGGCACGCTTTCTGCCTCAGCGTAAACGGATTGTTCAGATGAATTCCCAGGAAGTTTCGTTCCTGGAACTCCCATGTCGAACCCGATGAAGCCTGTAACTCCAGTTGCAGTAAAGAATTCGGTAAAATTCAGCAGCTGCGGCGGGAATTCCCATTGTGGCCATCCGGGCTCGTTAAAGCTGCAGGTGGTGTAGTTGGTACAAGGCGTACCTTGCATCGTAAGAGACTCGCCATGCCACCAACATGCATCGTCGCATAATTCCTTCTTACTTGGAGACGCTGGCGAACTCCCTCTAGTATATCTTTCCAAATTCGCCCTTGATGCATGCTGAACGCTACAGGTGTTTCCATCAACTTGTGAAAAAGTTTTTTGAACCTGCATCCCTGCAGGGCCAAAATCGGAAATCTTCATGAACTGTTTCGTCATTGTCCCAGAAAAGAATGGAACTTCAGCGTCAATTGGTGGGTTGATAACCGAGACAGATCCCTCGCATTTTTTCAATCCTGTTGTATCGAGATAACGCAAAGGACCGCCATCAACATACTGATACGGGTTGTAGCCTCCCGCGAATCCAAGTGGATCCCGACGCGCCCAGATCCCAAGATCGGACAACAGCGTACGCCTCTGTGCAATCCACTGATTGAGGCTGGTTAGCTCGTAGCCTCCATAGCCTTTCGACCCATTGAAGGTCGAGACGAACGCGCTGCCGTATCCCAAGGTCTCACCAACGAAGTAAGTGTTCGCGATCGTCTTGTCCGTTGCGTTGACCGAGCCGTCTAGGTTCAGGTCACGCCGCACGTCGTAAGCGGCCGCGTTGATCCAAGTCTGGATCTGGCTGGTGTCGGTTGAGTCGCAGTCGCCGTCGCTATCGGTATCCCCACTCGGCAGGCCAATCGGGACGCCGTAGGACGAGTAGCGCAGGGATTGGATTAGGAGTCCCGTCGACTGCACCACATTCACCACATCCGCACGCCAGTTCTGGGGTAGGTACGCGCGCTTCTCCAATGCTCCGTCCGAAGCAGCCGTCCAAGCCGTGTTGTCATCCCAATCGCGGCAGATGACGCCCGTAACGCTTGCCCCCACAATAGTTGACCATGTTGGTATCAACCGACCCCACCAGCTCCTTTGCACACAGACGCTTTTCGCACTGTACGATTCAATTGAGTCTTGAAGTCATCCATTACCAAAATGCACACGACAATTAGCAGAGGTCACTTTGCAACCGCATAGCCCCAGCAACAGGTGACGAACCCTTGCGCTCCTTAGCATCCCTCCTCTTTAGAACGCGCCTTGCTTTCGTTCAGCTCCTAACTGTACTTGCTGTAGCGCTCTCGTCTTGTTCGCCTTCCAATCAATCGACTTTGCAGCATCGCATTCAAGCGATAGAAACCGATTGCCAAGTCCATCCGCGCCCCTCGGCCCATGAGTGCAACCCCTTGGCCAGCCCGCTCGATGTAGTTGCCGCAGACCTTGTTGAGCACAATGACATATGGGGTTGGATTCCCCAGTCGGAGGAAGAGTCTGAATTCGATTCCCCCAAGTTGCTGATTGCTGTAAGCACACAGATGGGTGGCGAGTCCTTCTATATTTCGGAGAGCCAAATTCAATCCGAATTGACAGAGGAGCAATGGCAACAGGCTTCTGAGCTTGCGGCAGCTCTAGCTGCCCTTAATGGTGCCAAGCAACCCGTCTCACTTGCGGTCCCTATCGCCGGCGCTGTGTTGCGAGACAGCGACTTAGGCAGCATGTACCGCATTGCCCAAATGTCCAACGATCCGAATCTAAGTTCGGAGGGCCTACGCGGACAGGTTTCCCCCTGGGTGCCCGCCGTCTCCCCCGATGGAAAGAGAGCACTCGTGAGATTCAGCATTGCGCCTTCGCCGCACGGCGCCAGCGGCACTTACTTGCTAGAGCGATGCGAGCGTGGCGGATGGAAGGTCATTTGGTCGAACTTCGCTTTCTATTCTTAGCCAAAAGAAATAGCGCGATTCGCTCACCTGGCCCAATCCCAATGGCAAAGGCGAGTCAATCAGGACTTGCCGCCTGCGCTACAGACTCACGACGCAGGGATGGATTTCACCGGGCGATAGCCTCGAGTCTCCGCGCCAAAGAACCTCAAGGTCACCTTTGCGGAAGATTTCGATAGTGATCGGCCCTGCTCCAAACTGGACATCACTGAAGTATCGATCATTAAGTTCCATCCAGGACTGTTGAGTGGCGCCCCCATCCTCAAGAAACGTCCAAAGGGTGGGTACTGTCTGCCAATTCTCCGATCCATTACTTTCAACCCGATACCGAACCCCAAGCGACCCTCGACCACCCTCTTGTCCCTTCAAGTCCAATACGAGCCTCGATTGCAATTGCACCTTTAAAATGACCTCTTGAGCAGAGGTTGGAGTCACTTCCACGACCCTGGACGGCGCCGTTCTTTCCATGTACAGCGATGGAGGCGACGAGAAGCGGCTCGCAAGCACAATCTCCACTTCACCAATGGGGATATCCCGAATGACTCCCGATGCGCCAATCTCATTCGAATCGACGAATCGAACATCATTCGACTTGGTTCCAGAAAGAATTCTCACCGCGTAGTTCCGGACCTCCGAACCAAATTGATCAAGCACCACGAGCTTGAGCTCCCCCCTCGCGCCGACCTGCCCCAGCACAAGGACGCAATCCACATTTCGGACTAGCGGGTCAATGTAGATCCCCTTGCGCTCAGCAAAGGCTCCGTCCTTTGAACGGTTGGCAGTGAGATCCACAACCGCGCTCTCGCGGTAATAAAACTTAACGGCACCATCGGCTCCTCCCGACCGCGTCTTCTCTGACGAGTGGAGTTCCTCATCGATACTTCTAAAAGTTGCCGTGATCGTCGCGTTCGATGCAACGTCTCCACTGGGCTCAACAACTTTGACCAAAAGCCCCCCACCTGGAACGACGTACTCGATTTCCTGGGAATCCCGCACGTCGTACACCCGCTCGCTTTGACCGAGTTGATAGAAATTTAGTTGCCGGATGGTGTAGGCGCTCACCAAGTCTTCGGAAATGCCGAGTTGGAAGCTGAAGTTTCCAAAGTCATCCGTCCATGTTTCCCCAAGAACAAATCCTTCGACTTCCCCCCGGTCCACCACCGACCTCCATGAATCAAGGTCGCCATCGGGACTGAGCGCGAACAGGCGCATTCGCGGCGCTAGAGTCCCATCCGTCAAAATGGCTCTGCCTCTTACGGCAACAAAGTCAGATTCGGCATTGCGCTCAACATCCCCAGCAGTGCTGCTCAATGACTCTTGACGAGAACCGACTTCGGGCTCCGAAGACGATTTCAATGCTGCCGTTAACGACTTTACGGCCTGTGAATTTGCAGCATTGCCATCTTCAACTGGATTCACAGCACCGTCGCCGAGACCAGCAAAGGTCCGTAGCAGGAAAAGAAGCAATACCACGCCAGCGACAGCGATCGTGGCGACGATCCTCTTCTTATGGGCGCGTGCCTTATCGTTGTTCACAAATGCAAATGAGTTTTCGCAGACTTCATCACTATGAATGTCGAGCCCTGGAATCAGCGTCGCCGGACTGGACATAACGATCTCTAAGTCTCAGCTATTGAGCCCGTGTCGTTCAATTCATGGTCCGATCCGCCATTGACCGTAATGCCCGAGTCCTTGCCATTCCAGCGTTTAAGGTTGGTGGTCAGCCTTCCTCTTTGCGATTAAGTGACGCTGCCATAGTGTGAAGTTTGCTCAAGCTCGTTCAGCAGCTTTGGCAAACAGTTATTAGCGGCCTGCTGCGTCAATTACTTGATGCTAAGTAAACGAATCGATGCATTCACCATGGGCATTGCGCAGCAATACGCTTCTCCATATTGAACTTTGCAGTTCATTCAAGACCAGGTTGGCCCCATGTGCTGACAACGCGACTCGGTTGCCCGGGCTTCAAATTCGATGCAAAATGCAAGCAATTATCACAACACCGGGATGGGATGCAGTTCTCAGAATCACAGACGGAATCCCCAGTCAACGACGATGCCGACTCCTTGAGCCGGTGCCCGGCAATTGCCCCAAACGCAAATTGCCGAAACTCATGCGCCTTGCACGCCTCTGCTGCAGCCGCAGCTGAAAGCGCAAAGTTAAATAGATAGGCGGATGTCGTGTCCCATCCCTACGCGACATCCGCCTTGGCCTTGAATTGGCAGCCCTCTGTACGAGGTGGATTCGGCCCCTTCTCGGCAGCACACGATGGATCGAAATCCTCCGCGCACACACTCACTACGCCTGCCGAGGAACAATGTGGGGGGAGTTCTTCGAGATTTACAAAGCCTTGGCTTTGCGCGTCTGAGCGTGCGCCACAGGCCTATCCCACCATCCGAGCATCAGGCCACGGGCTGCTCTACGGGCAATCCCGCTTCGATCCAAGCAGCCGTCCCGCCCACAACATCGAATAGGCCGGCGTTAGGTTTCGCCGCCAACAAACTGGAGGCAATGCAGGAGCGATAGCTGGAGGCGCAAATGACGGCCAGGGGCTGCTTTAGATCCACCTCGCTCAGGCGCTGCTGCAACTCGGGCAGCGGCACAAGCTGAGCCCCGGGAACGTGGCCCCCATCGAATTCGCCGGTGCCGCGCACGTCGAGCACGCGCAATCCGTCCCGCTCCATGCGACCTGCCAGCTCCTGGGGTGTCAGCACCGCCAACTTCGCCACTTGCTTGCCAGCTTGTTGCCAGGCTTCAAAGCCGCCCGCCAACATGCCCGTAACATTCTCGATACCGATTCGCGCCAAGCGCATGCGAGCTTCCGCCGCTTGGGCGGCATCCGTCGTGATCAGGACGATCGCTTGCTTCACATCGATCAAGGTGCCGGCCCAGCTGGCCAACTTGCCGTCCAGCCCGATTTGAATCGAGCCGGGAATGTGCCCCGCGCGGAATTCCTCCTTGGAACGCACATCCAAGAGCAATGCCCCCTCACGCTTGCGAGCCTCCACCCCGTCTGCATCCAGTTCCTCCAGCGCGTCCAGTTGCGCTAGCTGAGAGGCACCGCGGCGATTCAAGTCGACGTCGTGGGCAAAGTAAGCCGGGGGCTCGGCCAAACCGCCGGTCGATTGGGCCACGAACTCAGCTTTGCTCTGTGGTCTCAAGGCGACGTTCTCCACCCGCTGCGCGGCCAGCGTTGACCAGCGCTCGGTAGACATGTTGCGGCCGCAGGCCGAACCCGCTCCGTGACCGGGCCAAATCTCTATCGCATCCGGCAGGGTCAGGATTTTCGTCTGCAACGAGTCGTAAAGGCACGAAGCCATCTCCTCCGCACTGCGCCCCTTAGATCCGACCAAATCGGGCCGACCCGCGTCCCCAATGAAGAGCGTGTCCCCCGTTAGAGCCTTGATCGGCTCTTCCGATTGCTCCGGATCGATAACCAGCACGACCATGCTCTCCGGCGTGTGGCCGGGCGTTGCGAGGAAACGCAATTTCAGCCCGCCGATTTGGATTTCATCGCCGTCCGCGACACCAATGTGGTCGTAATCCACCTTGGCCAACTCCGAGATGTAAATCGAAGCGCCTGTGCGCGCGGCCAACTCCACTTGGCCGGAAACGAAATCGGCGTGCAGGTGGGTCAGGAGCACGGCCCGAATTTTGAGCCCGCGGCGCTCGGCCTCGGCGATGTAATCGTCCACGTCGCGGCGGGGATCCACGATGGCGCACTCACCCTTCGAACCGACGAGGTAGGCGGCCTGGGCCAAGCATCCGAGATAAAACTGGTGAAATTCCATGGGAGCGTTGGGTCTGTGGGGAAGCTCTCGATTCTCGGCCCTGCGAGCGCGAAACACCAGG
The DNA here is from genome assembly GCA_029259675.1 of Planctomycetota bacterium. Classification (GTDB taxonomy): domain Bacteria; phylum Planctomycetota; class UBA1135; order UBA1135; genus JAJDES01. The sequence goes on along the minus strand of JAJDES010000375.1, from coordinate 12,351 downwards.
CCTGTACGGGCCGGCCCGGGTTTTGACCAACAGAACCGGACTTCTCCCGATGGAGCCCCAGCTGCCGGGGCCTCGGAAACCGTCGCCGCCGGTAATTTCGCCTGCGGGAAGTCGCCGCATTCCCTGCGGAAGATGGTTGGCCTACTGCCAAGTCACGTTCCAAGCTTAGAATCGAACCCTCGCGACAAGCCCGGGCCTGCAAATATCTTCACTTGCTGGCTGGGATACGGGCAACGCACGAACAAAGTCCATCAAGAACAATGTCCATTCTGGGGCCGGCGGCGCTCTGCGCCCGAAGCCGGCCCAAATACGATTCTCCCTACGCACATCCAAGGTACCCCCATGCGGAAACTGATCCTGACCTCCCTGGCCGCCACGCTCATCCTCGGGCTGACCCCCCAACTTTTGCGCGGCGGTGAGTCCAACCAGCTCGCTGCGTTCTCCCAATCGGCCGCCTCGACGCCCGCCGCCTCAATCGAAGCGCCGGAGGAAGACAAGAAGCCCTACACGATCGGCAGCAAAGTCGACGTTCAACTCAAGCTTGTGGATTTGGAAGGCAAGCAACATCGCTTCTTCGACTATCGCGGCAAATTGGTCGTCGTGGATTTTTGGTCCACACAATGCCCTTGGTCGGTCGGCTATGAGAAAAAGCTCAAGGCCATCCACAAGGAGTACAAGGAGAAGGGCGTTGTGTTCCTGGCGATCAACTCCAACTACACCGAACTCGTCGAGGGCGAAGATCCCTTTGCAAACATTCGCAAGTATGTCACCAAGGAAAAGATTGAGTTCGAAGTCCTGATCGACAAGGACAATGTGATCGCCGACGTCTTTGGCGCAAAAACCACTCCTCACATTTACGTTGTCGACGAAGACGGCATCGTTCAATACACGGGTCAAATTGACAACGACCCCAAGGGCACCAAGGCCGATGAGGACAAGCCCGTTCAACATCACCTCAAGAACGCTCTGAACAGCCTGCTCAAAAGTGAGCCCGTCGGCATTCAAACGACCAAGCCCTTCGGTTGCTCCATCAAGCGCCGCAAGCGCTCCTGAAGCCTTCGTGAATTCCATTCGAGCTTTGACAAAACTCCAATTCAATCGACGCGGGGCGCTGCTGACCACCGGGCTGCTGGCGCTCACCGCATGCATGCCCCTGGGTTGCAGTTCGGGTCCGGGCAAGGCGCGGAGCCATTCCACTGCCGAGTTGATCGGCTTGCCCGAATTGGTGGCCGAAGTGAAGGCACCCGGTCACGCGGCCACCATGGTCAATTTTTGGGCCAGTTGGTGACGATCTTGCGTGGCTGAAATGCCCGACCTCGTGCAGGTCGAACAAGAAGCGCAAGCCAAGGGTGCGAGAGTGCTGTACGTGTCCATGGATCTCGCCAGCGAGTCGATCGAGACGGAGGCCAAGCTAGTTGAATTCCTGGACAAGAAAGACATCTCGATCCACTCCAAGTTGGTCGATGCCGAGACCGATGCGGTGCTCGACGCCTTCAACATAAGCAGCGGCTTGCCCACGACCCTGGTCTACAACTCACAGGGCCAATTGCTCGAGAGCTTGGGCCCGTCGGACCTGGAGCAATTTCGAGCCAGCATGAATCGCGCGCTCAGCGCGAATTAGCGAGCTCGCTGCCCCCGAAAACTCTTTCCGGCCGGAATCCCGCGCGGACGAAAGTCACCCTGCGCGCCGGCCCGGAGCCGAATTGCAACGAGCCGCGCCGTGCACCGGCGCGGCTCGTTTTCTAACCTTCCAGTCATGTGGTTCTCGCTCCTAGCACTACTGCCGTTGCTTTCCTGGGACGGAAACGTCCAAGCGCAAGCCGACGCGCTTTGGAATAGCGGCAAGCGCCGCGAGGCCATTGCTCAGCTTGAAGCTGCGGTGCAAAAAGATCCCGACAACACGCCATTGCGAGTCGGGCTGGTAGAGCGCGAACTCGCCGTTCACCGCTATCGATCCGCCTGGGAGCATTTGCAAGTGCAGGACGCGCAATTGGATGCCCTGCGCGGTCGCACGCTTTATCACCTGGGGCGCTACGAAGAGGCCCTGCCCTTCCTGGGTAGCGGCAGCGAGCAAAATTGCCTGGCCCGCGTAGATGCGCTCGAGGCCCTCGGTCGCTTTGATGAAGCGGATGAGGCCTTGGAACTTGCGGCCCAACTGCTTGGGGCCGAACACGCGCGCATTTGTAGGCTGCGAGGGCAATCACTCGCGCGGCAAGGCAAACACGCCGAGGCCCTGGCGCAGTTTCGGTCCGCACTCGCGCTCGACCCCATAGACGCCCAAGCCCTGTTCGGGTTGGGCCGCGCGCTCTTGCGCACGGGTGAGCGAGAAGCCGGTCTGGCCGCCCTCGAACAGCATCGCAAGTTGCTGCCGTTGATCGATCGCTACGACTTTGCGCTCAAGAGCTTGGACCTGGATCCATTGCACGCTCCCAACCACGCGGAACTAGCCGAAGTCTTGGGACTCTTGGGCCAGGGCGAGCGCGCCATTGAAGCCTACGAGCGCGGCTTGCAACTCGGCACGGGGGCGCAACAGCTCTCCCCCATCGCCCTTCGCTACGCACGCTTTCTCTTGGAACAACGCCAAGACCTGCCCGGCGCACGCTCCGTCATGCAACGTGTTTTGGAGCGTGCGATCGAAGTCAGGCTGCTGGTTCGAGCCGGAGACTACGCGGGCTTGGCCAGGGACTGGGGCGCAGCCGTGGGCTACTTTGAACGTGCGGCACAATTGCGCCCGAGCGACCGAGCGATCCTGGAACGCTTGAATCAAGCGCAAATCGAACAAAGAACACAAAGCGGTCGTTGACGCCCATCATGCAATTGCAGCCACCCGATCGCGTTCGCTTGCACACATCCCGTGCCCGCGCATTGCTGTCCCCTTTCCTTTGCATGATCGCTTGCGGATTGACTTCATGCGGTAGCGATGAGCCCGGGGCGGGGCAAGAGGGGCCCAACTTGGGCGTAAGCCCTGCGCAGGCACAGGCAAACGCCATTTCGGATAACGGGGCTGTAGAAGAGCCCACGCAGTGGTTTTTGGATACCAGCGAAGCTTGGGGCATCCACTTCGTGCACGACGCAGGCATCAGCGAGGAACGCCAACTGCCGGAGACAATGGGAGCGGGCGCTGCGGTCTTTGATGTGGAAGGCGATGGCGATCTCGATTTGTATTTTGTGCAAAGCGGCCCCTTACCCACCGCGGCCAACCAAAAGTTGCAGCGCCCGGGCAATGAGCTATGGGTCCAAACCGGATCGGGCTCCTTCGCGCCCTCCGCCAACGCCGCGGGCGATCTCGAGGACGCTGGGTACGGTCAAGGTGTCGCCGTCGGCGATGTGGACGGTGACGCCAGGCCCGATTTGTTTTTGAGCAACTTGGGTCCCGATGTGCTGCTCATGAACCAAGGCCAGGGGCGCTTTCGGGCCGGCGCCCGGGAAGCCGGCTTGCGCGATGAGCGATGGAGCGCGGGCAGTGTTTTTTTTGACGCCGACGGCGACGGCGATTTGGACCTGTATGTCGCGGCCTACCTGGATTTGGATCTTGAGCACCCCAGCATTTGCGGCAGGCGCGAAGCGGGTTATCGCTCGTACTGTCACCCCGATCACTATGCCGGGCTTCCCGATCGCTTCTGGCGCAATAGCGGTGACGGCAAGTTCCAAGATGCCACGGCCCAGGCCGGACTAGCTGACAACAGCGGCAAGGGTCTGGGAGTCCTGGCCGGAGACTTCGACGGCGACGGCGATTGCGATCTCTATGTGGCCAACGACAGCGTCGAGAATCGTTTTTGGGTAGGCAATGGAAACGGCGGCTTTGACGACGGGACATTGCTGTCGGGCACCGGCGTCAATGGTCACGGGGGTACGGAAGCGGGTATGGGACTGGCGGCCGGCGATGCCGATGGCGACTTGCAAACCGATCTGCTCGTCACCAACTTTGACCACGAATCCAACACTCTTTATCTCGGCGAGGGCGGTGGCTTTTATCGCGATGCTTCCGCGGCTTCGGGCTTGGAAGCTGCCAGTCGCATGCCGGTCGGCTTCGGAGTCGTGATGGAAGATTTCAATCTCGACGGCTTGCTGGACATTGCCGTGGCCAACGGGCACATCATCCACAACATCCCGCTCTACGACGAAGCGCAAACTCACGCCCAGCATGCACAGCTATTCATGGGCGGGCCCAAAGGAACGTTCCGCGAGTTGCTGGCGCAAGCCGGGGATCTGGTTCGCGATCCACTGGTCGGACGCGGACTGTATGCCGGCGACCTCGACGGTGATGGAGACCCCGATTTGGTGCTCACCCAGAACAACGGTCCCGCGCGCATCTTCAGCAACCAAACAGAGCGGCGCGGCATTCGCTTGCGCGGCATGCCCCACGCTGCTCGCGTCTTGTTGAGCTTTGAATCCGGTCGACGAAGCCTGCGGCACAATTGGCCGGCCACGTCCTACTTCGGCATGGGTTCCGATGACATTTGGATCGCGAGCCCCGAGGGCGATGCCCTCAAGCAAATCGAATGGTCCGCACCGAGTCGACCCGAAACAATCTTGGATATTCCAGAACCGAGGACAGCGGGCACGTTGCGATACGACGCAGCGGCTGAGTTGCCCCTGGTCTGGGCCCAAGATTGAGCTCCCGGCGCAGCCCATGCCGCGAGGGGCGCGTTGCGTCACATCAACGTTGGGCGCAGGCGTGGGACGTTGAAGCGTTGCCGGCATGAATGCGAATGAATCCGCTTGCTCCGCCTTCGCCTAGCACGCTCTTCAAACTCTCGACTTGTGTCCAAGCTGGCTTCATCACCCCCCAATGGCGGAGCTAGTCAGGCGACACGACGGTCACCTGATGCCGGCCCAGTACGCGTTTCAGTCCCTGAACCTTGAGATTTTTGGCCGAGCGCGCGCAGGGCAGGTTTTCTGTCAATCCGGCCGGGGGAATCAAGACTCGCTTGTGCTTGCGCTCCAAGTCTTCCTCCCACGTCAAATCAAGCGGCACATGAAAGCCCGTACCCGCGCTGGGCTTGTTTTCGATTTCAAGCGCGATTTCACCAGGCAGCAATTCGATCCGGCCCTTCAATGAGGGATAGCCCTCTCCGTAAACCCACTGCTTGAAGAAGCGCTTCCAACTGAGGCCGGTAACTTCTTCCAGCACGCGCCTGAAGTCATCCGTGGACGCGTTTCCGTAGCGATGTTCCAGCTGAAAACGGCGCAGGCTTTCCCACCAGGCATCGTCGTCATTCACATAGTGCCGTAGGCTGTGCAGCACCGTGGCTCCCTTGCTGTAAATCGATCCGGTGTAGGCCTCTTCTGAATTTACATTCTCGCCGCGCCAAAGTTTGGCATTGCGAGGAATGCGGCGCGCCTGTTCCAAAAAGAATTCATCAGCCCGCTCGCGCCCCTCTTCGGCCTCCACCCAGATGCCCTCCGCATAGGTTGCAAAGCCCTCGTGAATCCAAAAGTCGCCCCAACTCTTCGCGGAAACGGCGTTGCCCCACCACTCGTGGGCAAACTCGTGCACGAGAATGTAATCGAACCATGCATTGCGCGAAGCATAGGCGTCTTTGCCCCCGTGCTGCTCGATCCAAGCAGGAAAGCTCGAGCCGTAGGCGATCGCCGTCGAATGCTCCATGCCCCAAAAGTTGGTTTGCACAAAACCTACTTTGGAATCCGGAAACGGAAAGGGACCAAACGCTTGACCGTAAACTTCGAGCAGTCTGGGAACACTTGCAAACTGCAGCGCTGCTTGTTCCACGCTTTCGGGCAGCATGTATGTGGCGAAAGTCACGGGCCCCTCAATCCCATCCAGCACCAATTCTTTGCTGGTCTCCACATAGGGCCCGATATTCAAGGTTAGGGAGTAGGTCTCTAAGGGATAGCTGTGCTGCCAACGGTAGGTGCGACGATCTTGTTCCCGATCGATTACATCCAATAGACGACCGTTCGAAACGGCGACGAGCTCGCTCGGTACCGTCACGGAAACGGACACTCGCTCAGGCTTGTCCTCAGGATGAAAGAATGATGCCTTGCAGGGCCACCAGGAATGGGCGCCGTTGCCCTGGCAGGAGGTATTGATCCACGCGATGCCTGCGGATGTTTTGGACCAATGGAAACCGGTGAAGCGATCGCGAGCCTTGGGGTAGCCCGAGTAGGCCACTTCCACGCGCAGGTCACTGTCCGGCGCGAGCACGCTCCCCAGGGCAATGGTCAAGCGCTCACGTCGGTGTTCAAATTCCAAGCTCACCGGTTCGGCGTTCAAGTCGCCGTGCAACAAGACCTCGCGGACTTCCAACTCGTCCACAAGATCGAGCTGAAATTGCACCATTTCGGAAAGGACTCGCGCCGCCACCATCACTCGCCCCTCAATGCGTTCTTGCTCGGGAAAAACCTCCAGATCAAGGGCATAGCTCTGAACATCGTAGAGCGTGCGCAGATCTAAATCGGAGGCAACCGGTTCCGCAACCGGCGCTTGCGCAGCGAGTTGGGAAGCGGCGGAGCCTGCCGCGAACGATTGGGGCATTCCAGCGGCGAGGCTGGAAGCCACGATGGCGATGGGAAACAAGTAAATGGCTTGAAGGAATTGGCCCATGGAGCGATTGCGTGAAAACCGTTTGAAGTGCCTAGGAGATCGCTTGCACACGCTAAGTGCTAGTTGCTCGATAAAGCTAGGCATTGGGCCAGGGTCCAAAAATGGCCACGGTTATGCCCGGCCATTGCAAATTCACAAATAGGGCCTTTCCATCCGGCGAGAAAGTGGCGCCGGCAAATTCGGAGGGCGCCCCCGCATTGCGGGCCAGGGGATAGATGTCGCCTTTGGACCCAACCCCCACCAGGAAATTGTCGCCCTTGCCGTCTTCACACAGGACCAAATCCCCCCAGGGAGCGACGGTCAGGTTGTCACAAAAATCCAACAAGCGCGGGTGCGAGGATTCCAAATACAACTCAAGCGTTCCGCGCTTGCGTCGTTCGTTGCGTTGCCCTTCGTCGGGGCTGGGCCGATAGCAAAAGATTTGCCCGCATTGCTTGCGCCCGCCGCTAGTGCAGGCGAACCAAATGGCGCCATCGCCGGCCCACATACCTTCACCCCGTGCGAAACGAGCCGCACCCTTGAGGAAACCGCGCTCGCGCAAGTCATCTTCGGGCGCCTCCACATTGTCCAAATCGACCCAATCGACCTCGACTTGCGTGTTTAGGGGGAAGTGGCTGTATTCGTTCCAATTGCGCGTGTCCACCATCGGGGCGCGCCGAATGCGCAGCGCCTGCAAGATTCCCCCGGCGGCTAAATTTCCGGGCTCATCGGGTAGAAAGCGGTACAGCAAGCTGTCGGGGCGATCCTCAGTCAGAAAGACGGTGCCACTGGCAGCATCAATCGCAACGGCCTCGTGATTGAAGCGCCCCATGCCCACCAAAGGAATGGGATCCACCGGGGAATCGGCAGCGGCATCGACTTCGAAACAGTAACCGTGATTGCGGTCGTACTCGTCGCCGCGCAAGAAAGTGGCCTCTTCGCAGGTGATCCAAGAACCCCATGGCGTCGCTCCCCCGGCACAGTTGCGGGCTGTGCCGGCCAGGCTCAAAAATTTCTTTTTCAAACTGCGCGATTCGGTGTCGTACACCAGCGTGCTCGTGCCGCCGGGGCAAAGCACCCCACGGCCGCGATCGTAGAATTTCTGCGCCGGAATTTTGTCGCCGCGCGCATCTCCAGCACCAAAGGCCGAAGGGTTTCCGGGCATCAGTTCGTGGTTGCGAACGATGCGCGTCAGGCCCCCGGCCCCCGCATCGGCGCCCAAATCGGCCCCCAAATCGGCAAAGGCCGCCATGCCGTCGGGTCCGCCGGGCACCAGCAATCCGTCGCTCATCTCATCGCCCGTGCGCGAGAGCACTTGATACTCAAAGCCCGCGGGGAGATCGAGCAATCCATCCGGGTCCGGTAGCAAGCCTCCCAGATCCGCGCGCACACGCCGCCGCGGACTCGGGCCGCTGGCCAACGTGCTGGAGGCCGTGGAAAATGCAGCGCTCAGGGCGGCTGCGGACTTCAAAAACCAGCGGCGATTGGAATTCATGGCGAAATTCGCGGGAGATGAGGAACGGCGCTCGAAAGCAGCGCTGATCGTAGAGCCTGAACTCGCTTTTGCCCAATCACCATCCCCGGGAAGGCCCCGCACTTGCGGGTGTAGCGGAAACCTGGCCATTCGCATTCGAAGCCGTGGGCCCTGCAACCCAAGCGCGGCCCGCTCCCGCGAGCCATTTCAGATGGCTCGGGAAGCTCCCGAGCAAAGCCCGACTCGCTTCGGGCCGACGAATGCCTCGCTTCGGCACACCGAGACGGAAAAACATTCCGCAATCCGCAAGGTTGCTCGGCTCGGGTTCACTTTTGCCGATCTGGATTCCGATGCCAAGGGCAAGGATCCCTCTACCCCAAGCGCCCCCAAGACTTGCAGCTGTCTCCAGGCCACATGCCGCAACACAACACCAATCCCGCCACAACGCACAATTTGCTGCACCATCATGCAGTAAACAAGCGTTCAACGCGTGCGGGCATAACGCTGCTTGAATGCGTAATGGCTGTGGCTGTCATGACCCTGGCCATGTCCTTCTTCGCGAGCATGTTGATTGCCATGTCCAGGCATCGCTCCAACAGCCACGAGAACCCCACTGCGGCAGAAGCGGTGCGCATCGTCTTGGAACAAATGCGCAATGAAGAGTTCGGCGAACTTTACGCACTGTACAACGCCGACCCGGCTGACGATCCCGACGGAGCGGGAACGGCTCCGGGCAATCGATTTCAAGTCGAAGGCTTGGTGGCCATGGAGGGAGCACCCGACGGCTTGGTCGGTGAAGTGATACTCGCCAGCACGGAAATCGAGCCCGATGTCTGGCAACTGCGGGAGGATTTGGAAGACGACCGGCTGGGCTTGCCGCGCGACTTGAATGGCGACAGCCTCATTGACGATCAGGATCACAGTGCTGATTACTTGATCATGCCGATCTGTGTGCGCGTCGAATGGGCCGGTCGCTATGGCCGTCGCCAGTTGGAGATGCACACCATGCTGACGGATTTCGTGCGATGAGATCCATTCCCATGCACTCCCGCTCCGGCCTCAGCTTAATTGAGCTGATGATCGTCATCGCCCTGCTGGCCATCGTCAGTGTAAAGGCCGGCATGGTTATGAATTCGGCCGGCGAAAGTCAGAGCAGAAATAGCGCCGCCATTGATTTGGAAGATCAGTCCCGACGGGTGTTGGACCGCATCGCCTATGCGGTCATGGGCTCCGACCGCGACACGCTCTTCCCCGACCCCGAGTCACCGACCTTCACGACGGTTCTCTCCTACGCAGTCAGCCTCGGCGTTGAGGATGGTGAAATTGTTTGGGACGACCCCGAGGAAATTGCCCTCTCGCCCGCCAGCGCTCAAGTCGTTTGGCGCAAGAAGCCGGACGCCCCGGATGAGCGACGCGTTGCCTGGTGCAATCTTGTGCGCCCTTTCCTGGAGGGTGAGCTGCCCAATGGCCTGGATGACAACGGCAACGGACTGATAGACGAACAGGGACTTTCATTCGTATTGGAACGCAACGCCGTCACGATACGCATGAGCCTCGAAGACCAAATCGATTCAGAAAACACATTGATACAAACCGTGGAAACGACAGTGACCATCCGCAACTGACGCCTGGCTGCCGCTCATTCGCACATCGGCATCTCACGATGCCCAGGCGAATGGGTCCGAGACGGATGCTGGGGAGCGAGCATCCGCACTCATCTAAAAGCAGACCGATTTGGCGCAGTTCCATTCCGACCTCAATTGGCGGGAAACTCTAATGAGAAGCTCTATGAACGAAAACACCATCGACTCGCAGCAATCCCAATCTGACATGCAAGCGCTTCGTAGCTTGGGACGCGACAAGCACAGCCTCAGTGGCTCTCGTTCCGGCGGCGTATTGGTATTGGCGCTGATCGCCGTCGTCGTAGCCGCTTCCCTCTCGGTCGCATTCTTGCAGCTATCCACATCGGTCACTCGCCGGCAAGTGCAGTCTCAGGACGACAAAGCCTCCTTTTACATGGCCGAAGCGGGCTTGGCCGAAGCTTTCTGCGGCATGATGCAAGGCAAGACGGGGGAAGTCGGATCGGAAGAATCGCCCGCCGCCTATGGCGATGGATTGTTTTGGGTTGAGGTCGTCGACCTGGGCGACAACTTGGTTCGCCTGGACAGCACGGGCATGATCGGAAGCGGATCCGCCGTACTCTCATTGGTTGCTGAGCGGGGAACGACCAACGTGGCTTCCCTGGGCGTTTACAGCGAACAAGCCATGGCGATCCCGCCCGGATCCCAGCTGGACGCTTTCGACTCGCGCTTGGGATCCTATGCTACCCAGGAAGCGAACTTATTGGCGATCGTCGATGATTTGCTCGGAGGCTTGCTGCTGGGTGGAGGGTCCGCTCAAGAAGCGGAAACTCCGGACGTCCCCGACGCCAGAGTCGGTTCATCGGCCGGAGTGAGCATCACCGGCACCGATGCATTGCCAACTGTCATTCGGGGCAACGTGGTCGCCGGCCCTAACGAGACCGTTGAGCAAAACGGCGATGTCAGCATTAGCGGCAGCATCGAAACCGCCAGCGGAACAACGACCTTACCCGTCGTGGTCGTACCGACCCTTGCCCAGAGCCGCTCCATCCTGCACGAGGCGCGTACTCCGCTCTTGATCCAATCGGGCAGCGCGCACGTGCCCACCCTGCAAGCCGCTAATGGCACTCAAATCGTACTCGAGGGGCCATCTACCGTCGTCATCGATCGGCTTCTGCTCGGAACAAGTTCCAGCTTGACGCTAGATACGACGGAGGGACCTGTCGAGCTCTACGTCACTCAAGAACTGACGGCGGGGTCTGACTCAAGCATCATCACGTCGACTCAAGACCCCACGGCCTTCAGCCTTCAAATCGCGGGTACTCCGGCAACTCCCGTGCAGTTGCCTTCTGGCGGCCCCATTTTTGGTTTCATTTACGCACCCGAAGCCAAGCTAATCCTGCCCTCAGGAATGGAACTTCACGGGGGAATCATCGGTGATGAGCTCGAATTCCTCGGCCCGGTTAGCCTGCACTTCGACCAGTACCTTGCCGATATGTCGGAATTGAGCTCACTGCCTTCCTATATTAATTGGCGACTGGTCGAAATTTCCCAGGACTTGAAGGGTGGCGTGCTTGGCCTTTCGCCTTTTGAACGACTGGGTGTTGCCCAGGGCGCCCTCCGCTCACCCTCCCAGAGCCATGCCGATCAATGGATCGACATCGAATACTTGGATGGTGCCAGCGCCTTGCAGTCCTTCAGCGGAATGGAAAGTGCCTTCGATTGGAATCAAGTGAAAGAGACCAAGGAACTAGAGCGCGATGGAGCTCAAGTTCCCAAGAACTCAAGGGATGATTTGCTATTGAAATCAGCCCTGGATGATCCAGTTCGCTTACTCGAAGTAAATGGGGTTACGGCATCCGCGGAAAAGCGCGCAGCTCTCATCGCCAGTTCGCCACTGTCCCGAGTGAGTTTGTCGCGCATGATGGAATCTGACAATCCGATGGACAGCCCCGACGTGTTGGCGGTCTTGAATGCCAACGCACCACTGGAGCAAGAGGTTATTTACACGGCCACCACCTCTGGTGCCTTGAATAGCACCGACCTACTCACTTTATTGCTGGGAAATTCCCCGGGCCTAGGCGGCCCCATTTTGACCGCCTTGTCCGGCCGAGGAACGCCTCTCAGCATCGGGCAAATCGCGACGGTTCTACTGGCACAGTAATGCAGTGGTGCCTGAACATTTGTTGCATTGGTTTGCTATTCATTGGCATTTCCAGCCCGGCAGCCGGCCAATCCGAGGGACCGACGGAGCTCATGCGTCGTTTTCGGCAAGCCCAAGCACAAGACCGCCGCGCGTCGGTGGACAATGAGCTGCTTGCCCTGGGGCCCTCCGCGATACCCGCGTTGTTCCAGGCCTTTGCGTCACGACGGATGCCGGAGCTGGAGTCCGCGCAACTCAGCCAAGTAGAAACGGATCTACTGGCCACCGCACTGCTCAATCAAGCTGGCAACGCATTGCCCCACTATTTACTTCAAATAGCGCAACAAGGCACCCTGCGCGAGCGTGCGCGAGCGTTGGAATTGCTGGCGCAGGATGGCTCGCGCTCGTACCTCGAGACGGCTTACAAGTTGGTTGCGATTTCGAAAGAGCAACCGGTTGTGCCCGAGCTTGTACGCCTGTTTGAAGGCTACGCCGAGGTCTTGGTTTACAGCGACCCATTGGCCTTGGACTACATGGTCAACAGCTTGCCCACGGCGCCCGAGGAATTGCGCATCCCCATTTATTGCCCGCCGCGATGATCGCCTCG
>JAJDES010000374.1 GCA_029259675.1 Planctomycetota bacterium | reverse complement strand
TTTGATTGGGATCGGCAATGCCTCTGCTTCGTTGCCAGCAGCCGACTCCGACCAAGAGTAGCGTCATCGTACCCGCTTCATTGCAGAGCGCTGCCATGCAGGCCAAAGCGAGCGATGCCAGTATGGCCGCAGAGCCAAGCTGTTTGGACAACAGAATGCGCAGGGAGGAAACCGCACAGAGCGCCGCCAAGAGCGAATTGACATTGGCGATCCAGCTGACGGGCAGTGCCGCTGAGTCGCACAGCGCAAAAATCAAAGTGCCGATTCGAGCTGTGCGTTGCTCCAAGCCCAAGGCTCTAAAAGAGCTGTGCACAACCAGAATCAGTACTGCGAAGAGTGTCAGTGACGCGCAGTGATAACCCGCGGGGTGGTTCCCAAAAAGGGCGTGCAAGCCGACCAAGTAGGCGCTGGTCAGCGGCCTAAAGAAACGAACGTTCCAATCGTCGGATGTCCACCAAGGCAGGGAGCTGCTGCGGTCAGAATTGGACCATTCCTTCGCGCTCCCAAATTCATACAGGGACCAGCGCGACATCGGAGTGTCGGCTTCGCTACCCGACAAAACCATTTGGTGAACGTGATCATCGGCGTAGAAGCCGATGCTGATGCTGCTAACGGTCAGCGTGAGGGCAAGCCCGACAATGATCGGAAGGCGCAGAAACTGCTCGCCCAACCTCGCCAGGCGTCTTGGCCTCCCATTGGCGTTTAGGTCCGAGCCGACGGTCGCTTGCATGGCATTTCCTCAACCATCGTTGTTTTCAAGAAGTGCGGAGTCGCATTGTCCATGGGGGCACTAGGGAGCAACGGCTTTCATCAAAAGTCCGCAGCCATAGGCGGCGTAGGTGCCCAAGGCATAACCCAGAACGGCCAAAAGGACGCCGACTGGGGCCAACGAGGGGTGGAAGGCGGAGGCGACGATGGGAGCCGAGGCGGCGCCGCCCACATTGGCTTGACTGCCGACTGCCAGGAAGAACACGGGCGCGCGAATCAGTTTGGCGACCAAAATCAGCAGTCCGGCGTGGATGGCAATCCAAATCAGGCCCACCGCGAATAGGCCCGGGTTTTCGAAAATGGCCAAGAGGTTCATTTTCATACCGATGGTCGCAACAAGTACATACAGGCAGGCTGAGCCGATACGCGAAGCGCCGACACTTTCCAGACTACGCAAGCGAGTGAAGGAAAGCAGGAGACCGCCGGTGGTTGCGATCACAACCAGCCAAAAGAACTTCGAGGTCAAGCTGTACTCAGCCAGTCCCGGGGCATTGTCGGCAATCCAAGGACCGATCTGATCCGCTCCCGCGTGGGCGACACCGGTGACCAAAAAGCCGACGGCGAGGATGCTCATCAGGTCGGTGAGGTTCGGAATGCGGGCGCTCTTTGCTTGTTCGGCGGCGACTCTGTTTTTGAGCTGATCAATGGCCGTGGAGTCGGCCTTGTTCCAGCGATCAATTTGCTCCGACTTGCCGGCGGCGATCAAGATGAACGCCATCCAAATGTTGGCGACAATCACATCGACGGTGATCATGGCGGAGAAAACCTGATCCCCGACCTCGAAGACTTCCTTCATTGCGGTTTGATTGGCGCCGCCGCCGATCCAACTGCCGGCCACCGTGGTTAAGCCTCTCCAAACGGCGTCGACGCCATGCCCGCCCACGGTTTCGGGGCTGACCCAAGACACGATGATGATGGCCAGCGGGCCGCCGATCAAAATGCCGACGGTCCCGGTCAAGAACATGATCAGGGCCTTGGGGCCCAAACGCAGGATCGCTTTGAAGTCGATGCTTAGGGTCAGCAGCACCAAACTCGTCGGCAGCAGATAGCGCGAAGCGACAAAGTACAGATTCGACTCCTCTCCGGAAATGATTCCGGCGGTGCCGAAAAGCGAGGGCAGGAAGTAACAAACCAGCAGCGACGGAACGATTCGGTAGAAACGTGGCCAGAATCCACTGACTCGGCTCGAACTCCAAAATACGAAGCCGAGAATGGCCATCAAGATGCCGAAAACCGTGGCGTCGTTGTGAATGAGAGGTCCGTTATCCATGAATCACTTCGAATTCGTGTTGGCCCGCTTGAGACGGGCGTGGCAATCGCGGCAAGTTGGGCCGTTGTTGGAGAGGATCGACTGAGGATTGTGCACGGTCGTGTGGACCGGCGGAAGCTTCCCGCAGACAACTCAACCTGGTTGGTCGGGCTAACGCAGGATTTGCACCGGCCCGACAGGCCCCAAGTCAGTCTCCCGCAATTTGTCGGGGTAGTCGCCGGGACGCACGATCGGGTCGGGGCCGTAATTGTGCAGCATCATCCAGGCTTCGACGGAATAGGGTTCAAGCACCATCGGCGAGGCGATTCTTGCCGAACCGGCTTGCTCGGGTGGCTCGACCATGCGCGGCAGGGGCTCAGCGACGATGGTCCAATTGCCGTCTGCCCGCGGCAAAACGTTGACGGCCAGTTGCCCGAAGGGAACGCGAACGGCCTTGGAATTCTTCTGAGCTCGCTCGAGTCCGCGATCCAGTGCTTTGAAAAAAAGCTGATTGGCGCGACCGGCGATGCGCCATTGCGGGTATTCCGTCGTCAGGGGCGAATGCGGAGCGAGCAGCAAGGCCACCGCTCCGATCTGAGCGCAAATCAACACTCTTGCACGGGCGGTGCGTGGGCCGTGCCCATTGCCGAGTGAAGCGCCGATCAGTGCAGCGATTGGGAGCAGCAGGCTGCTGGCGTGGCGTTCATTGATGCGCGCAGAGAAGGCTCCGCCGACGCAGATAGCCAGGGCCCAAAGCATGAGCACGAGCAACATAACTCGCCTGCTTGGGAGTTCGTGCGATTGCTCTGTCCGCACATGTGCCTTTGCCAATCCCAAGCCCGTTGTTGCTGTCAAACCAAGCAGCAGGGCCAAAGCGAACCCAATGCTTTCCCGGTTGGCGAGACTCGTGAGCAGTCTCTCGGTATTCAGCAAGGGACTCACGGCCACCGCGCTGGTTGCGTAACCGCCCAGGCCGCCGATTGCGCCAAAGCGCAAAGCCAAGTGAGCGGCGAATCCCAGGGCCAATGCGGCCAGGAACAATCGAATGCGCTTGCTCCCAATGCAAGTGCCGCCCGCCCAAACCAACAGAATCGCAAGTGGTGGAGCGAGCAGTCCTGTTTCCTTAACGAATGGAGCCAAGAGAATGCAGCCAGCTCCCAGGTAGGGCCGCCAGCGCACGCGTTTGGAGCTGAGCAGGAGTAAGCCGGCGGCGATCAAGCATTCGCACAGCACATCCGCTGCCCGCGCTGCCGAGGGCAACATGGATGCCTGTACGGGGTGCAGTAGGACAATGGTGCCGGCCAATAGGAATGCCGAGCGCGGGAGCTTGGACACACGTGCTGCAAACCAACCGGCTTGGCATCCAACTAGTCCGTAGGCGCCGATTCGCAATACCTGATAGGGCAGTGAAGACTCGCCGAACATGAACCATTGCAGCGCTGCCGCGAGCGTGAAGCCCGGGCGCCAAAATACGCCACCGTCCCACTGGCCATGCAAGTAGCCCTGTTCGAAGAGCAGCGACGGTGAATCCAGACAGTGTTGGGCCTGCAACAAAATCGGCCAGACGTCTACGCCTACGAGCGGCAAGTCGAGCACGAAGCGCCAGGCGACGAAGGCCAGCACGAAGAGTGCTGCGATTGGCCAGGAATCGAGCAATCCGGACGCTCGGCGTTGCTGCGCACCGTTAGGTTCTATCCCTACGGGCATATCGACCGGATCCGAAGCACGGCTCGCATGCTTGCCCTGGCACTCGAGCAATTAGGGAATGAGTGCGTTCGAATCATTCTTCACCGATGTATCCGATTTGGCGCAACGCATCTTCATCTTCCTCGTTGCCCACTCCAAAACTTCCCTCGAGTAAAACTCCGTCGGGCATGCGCGTGCGCTGTTCCAGTAGGGCTTCCAACTCCGCAACGCGCTCGGGGTGGGCTGCGGCGAGGTTGGCGCGCTCCTCTGGATCCGCTTGCATATTGTAAAGCTCGCGCGTGTCCTGCAGCCGGTCGACGATCAATTTCCAAGAACCCGAGCGAATGGAGTCAATCTCTATCCCGAGCAATTGAGTTTGCGCAACGTGGGGCAAGCGCGGCAGGTCTTCTCCACCCAACAGTGGCACGAAACTTCGACCTTGGAATTGACTCGGTTTAGGAATCGACAGGAGCTCCAAAATCGTGGGTGCGATATCGAGGTGCTCCACGGGCGTCGCAACCTTTCTGGCCTTTACACCGGGTGCACGCACGATCAGGGGCACATGCAGATTCTCGTCGTAAAGCCAATAACCGTGTCTCAATCCACCGTGATCTAGGAATTCCTCCCCATGGTCCGAGGTAATGACCAACACGGTGTTTTCAAACTCCCCGCTGCTTTCGAGCATCTTGACCACTTGCCGCAACTCACGATCCGTGGAGTGGATTTCCGCGTCGTACAAGGCCTTGAGGTATTCGCCGTCCTCAGCGTTCAG
>JAJDES010000373.1 GCA_029259675.1 Planctomycetota bacterium | reverse complement strand
GGCAGTCGGCGAGCGCCGTCCAAAGCCAAGGGCCAGATGTGATTGCAGAGTTCCGCTAATTCGGCATCTCGCAGGCCGGCACCGGCGGCGCGCTCCCAAAGTTCTTGCAACTGCGAGCGCTTGCCGGACAGATGTTCGAGGGCCGAGTTGCGCGCGCGATCGTCGTAGAGAAGTCCGGCCAACAGGACGGAGGGCGCTGTTCGCCAACGGGGCTTGACCGCTTCGGGTGCGCGCATTTCCAGAAAGCCGCGCAGTCGAACTTCAAAGAAGAGTGTCGTTAGGTGGTATTCAAAATCGGACAGGGTCGGGTAGCCGTATCGATCGTGACCCTTTTCGATCCAATCTTGAAAGCTGAAACCGGGTACTCCGCAGGTGGAGCTGCCGTCCGGTTTCCAAAGAATCATGACGTCGGCGGAGAGGGCGGCCTTTGTCCATTGTTCGACGGGATCGTCGCTGCTTCCGTCCAGTATGGCGCTGGGAAATCCGGCGCGCGTCTCGTCAATGATTTGCCAGGCCCGCGCACGACCGCTAACTGCCCATTCGCCGTCCTGTTCGCGCACCGGGCTTGAGGCGAAGGTTGCGGTAACCAGCGGACTGACCAAGTTGGACAACAGCCAACGCTCTTCAGCTATACCGGGCGGACCCAAGTCGAGGTTGACCTGCATGCTGCAGGTGTGACGCATCATCGTGCGCCCACCAACTCCCCTTTTCTCGAAGTAGCTTTGCATGCAGTGATAGCGGGGAGCATCCAACTGCATCGGTACATCGGCGACATCGTGCCAAAGGTCCAGTCCGCTGAAGGCGAGCGCAACGCCGCGGGCACCAAAGGCCTTGGTCAATTTGCCGGTAACATCGGCGGCGTCATCCAGGGCCAAGGCGCCGCTGTCGTGCACCTTGGTCGAGTGTTCGATCTGGCCGCCGGGCTCGAAGGTCAAGCTGCCCCCATTGGCCATCATGAATTTCGGCGGCGGCTTTTGATCGACTGGGCGCGGACTCAACCAATGTGAATCTGCCGTTCCTTCGGCTGCCAACTTGTCGATGGTCTCCAGGACTCCGCCCGCACCTTCCAAGGGCAGGCGTCCGTTGGCTCCACCCTTGGGGCAAACGCGAATGGCGAAGCCCTCGGGCTCCAGGCCGATTTTGCCAATTCGCTCGGATGCCGAACCGGTTTTGAAGACATGCGCAGCGACATGTTGCCGGGCCGCTGCGGGGGTCACGAACTCGCTTGGGTTTTGGGTCGGCATTCGAAAGTGCTGGGGAAGACCGGACTCGGGGGCCACGGCCGGTCGCTAATTCTATCGGGGGGAGCTGGGGGCTTCCCGAGTCATTTTGGATGACCGCGGCCGTTGAACGAAACCGGCCACTATGGGGCTAGGACTTGGTTTGGGGAGCTGAGGGGCGGCCCTGCGGGCTGAATCGGTATGTGGTTCTAAGGACTCTCACCGCACCCATTTTGATTCCGTACCCTGCCGGCATGTCCGATGCCTGGAGTCCGCGTAGCTACGAAAAATTCGGCGCCGAGCGACAAGAACCCTTTGCTGATTTGCTGGCCGGCCTTACGCCCCGGCCGGGAATCAAGGTTTTGGATCTTGGCTGCGGGACCGGCAGGCTCACCCGGCAATTGCACCTGCAGCTAGGGGCCCGAGAAACCTTGGGTGTCGAGCGCTCCGCCGCCATGTTTGCGGCCTGTTCACTCTTGCGGGCCGAGGGCTTGCGCTTCGAACGAGCGGCAATTGAAAGTTGGAGCGCAGCGGAACCCTATGATTTGATCTTTTCCAATGCAGCCTTGCACTGGGTTGAGGATCACCCCGCCCTGTTGCAGCGCTTGACCGGTGCGCTGGCGAGTGGGGGGCAGCTGGCCGTGCAAGTGCCGGACAATTCTCGCCACCCCTCGCAGCAGATTGCACTTGAGGTTGCGTTGGAAGAGCCTTTTCGCACCTTGTTGGGCGGCTGGACGCGTCAGTCACCTGTGCTCACCACGAGTGGTTATGAAGATGTACTCCAGGGCTTGTCGCTGCGAGCGCGAGTTGAACAACGCATCTATGTGCACATGTTGGAATCCACTCGTTCGCTCGTGGATTGGATGCGTGGCACTACCTTGACGGTTTATCGGGAGCGGTTGGGGACTGACGCGTTTGCGGAATTCTTGGGGCGCTATGAAACGCGGTTGATGGAAGCGCTGGGCGATCAAAAACCCTACCCGTTCGAATTTACGCGCATTCTGTTTTGGGCAGAGGCGGTCGAGCTCCATTGAAGGCGAAAGCAGCAATTGGAACGGTCCTCTTGGTAGGGGCCATGCGACTGCCGGCGGCACAGCTCGACGCTTGGGAATGATCGTTGTTCGTCACGCTTCGCAGCTATCTGCGCTGGCAGCGTTCGATCAAAAGATGTCAAAAATTGCCGGAGCTGGACCGGCGAAGGCGCTTTGAAGCAATTCAAGGCTGGCTTGATCCGCGTGCAATTCGCCGCACTGCTCGAGTTCCGCCGCTGAGCGAAAGCCCGAGTAGAGCGCGGCGAAGGAGCGCTCATTCAGTCGGATTCGACCTGCGCCTCCTTTTTCGACTCGCGCGCTGCCGTCCTCCAAACTAAGCCGATAACGACCGCTGTTGGCGGCCAGGGATTCATCGTCGAGTTCCAGTTCGAGCACGGCTCGAAATCCCCGCGGCCAACCACGCTCTTGCAGCGCGCGTTCGGCGTGGACAATGCGCAACATCCATTCGATCTCGATGTGTTGTTCGTAATTGCGTTCAGCCAAGCAATGCAGGCCGTCTTCGGAGGCGCTGCCATAGAAAACCACCTCCTTGACGAGCGAATCGAACTGGCTCAGGAAGGTCCATGCATGCTCGACAATTTGCCGATCGGCCAAAGCCATGTCGTCAATAACAAGGCGCTTGTAGGGTGGGTTGTGGGGTTCCTGGTGCAGGTGAACATAGCCGGCGACTTGGCCTTCGCGTTCGAATGCGTAGGAGCTGACCGCATGCACGCGGTGGTTTTGAATGCGATCCCAAATCACCGCATTGCGTTGCAAGGCTCCGTTCGTGAGCCGAGCGCGGCGATCGGACAAACTGAACATGGCGTCGCGATCGGCATCCGTCATGACCCGCGTGCGAATCTTGGCTTGAGATCCAGAGTTGTGCGCGCTCGCACTGCGCAATCCCAAAGTTGGCAAGCAAAAGCGTGTGTAGGAACCGGCGCGCTCGAAGCCCGATCGGCGGTAGAGACTCAAGGTGGCGGGAAAAAGGGATGCCAGCGGGAACTGGAGCCTGTGCAAGTCCGCCATCAGGCGGTCCATGACTTCGCGCCCCGCTCCGCATCCGCGATGCTCGGGCCGAACCGCTACACCCGCAATACCCGCAGAGCGCACAGCTCGGCCGCCGAACCAATGGGCGAAGTCGTAGTAGCGGGCGGTTGAAATCGGCTTGCCGGCGGGGTTGCGCAAAAGCAACACGCGATCGTGGCCGGTCAAGTCCATGCCGCGCTGGGCCCATTCCGCTTGGATCTGAAAAGCGGAGCAGAGGGTCTCGATCACCCAGCCCAGCTCTTCGTCATTGCGGGGCGGGCCGAAAATTTCAGCGTTGTCCATGGCTTTACTTTAGTCCTTGGCGTGCGGTACCGGCCACGGGCACTTTGGGTTGCACCTGGATCCGGTGCGCCGCGTGGGCGGAGCGGTCCTGCACCCATGGGGGCTCGGTCGCTAAGCTGGGTGGTGTGGACAAACCGAGTGAGCTGTCTCTTCGCAAATCGAATCCTTCCTCTATGCACTGGTGGATCCAAGGCCGGACACTCAAGCTTGTGCTGGCTTCGATCGCGCTGCTGACACTGATCTTCGCCTCAGGTTTCGACAGAAAGCTTCGAATAGTGGTATTTGGCGCCAAATCGGTTGAGCAGCGCTTGGAGGAGTTCGGGCCAGGTGCGCGCGGTCGCTTGCGCGCGGCCTTGGAACAGGCCGGATTGAGCTATCCCCCGCAGCGGGCCTACTTCGTCGCGAACAAGAGTGACGCTCGGCTCGCGCTGTACGTTTGCGGCGCGGACGAAAGCTGGCGCTACATCGAAAGTTATCCGATTCGCGCCGCCAGCGGCGACTTGGGACCCAAACTGCGCGAAGGCGACCGGCAAGTGCCGGAGGGGCTCTACGCCATTGAATCGCTCAATCCCAACAGTCGATTTCACGTGGCCCTGCGTCTGAACTACCCGAGCCCCTGGGACCTCTTGCGCGCGGCCGAGGACAAAAGGTCTGAGCCCGGCAGCGACATCATGATCCACGGCGGGTCCGCTTCGGTCGGCTGCTTGGCGATGGGTGATGAGGTAGCGGAAGAACTCTTCACGTTGGCGGCGGATATCGGAATCGATCAAGTTCAGGTTTTGATTTGTCCGTTGGATCTTCGCCACTCGCCATTGCCGCCCGACTATCCGACCGGACCGAACTGGATTGGTGAGCACTTGATCCGCATCAAAACGGCTTTGGAATATCTACCCGAGCGAGATCAATAGGCGAGGCGACAGGCGCGGGAGCGAACCGGCGACTTTATTACCGGGTTTATTACCGGGGCAGGTCCATGGCCGGGCGCAGGCCGTAGGGGCCGCGATTGGATTCGGGGCGCAAGCCTAGGCGGGCTGCCGAACGAGCGTTGCGCGCCGGGCGAGTGCAATCGCCTCCGCGCACGACTCTGCGGTCCACGGAGTATTCGGGACCGGCCGCCTCGAGCACGGGGCGCGCTGAGGGTTCGCGCTCGTAGGCGCGTTCGTCGTAAACGTCAGCGCACCACTCGTAGACGTTGCCGTGCATGTCAAAGAAGCCCCAGGCGTTGGGGGCGTAGCTACCCACGGGTGCAACCGGATTGCGGCGATCGAAATCATCGCCGCGATCGCTGACGTTGGCTTGTTCAGCCCCAAGCTCGAGGCCGAAAGCAAAGGCGCTGCTGGACCCTGCGCGGCAGGCGTATTCCCACTCGGCTTCGCTCGGCAATCTGTAGCCGGCATTTTCGCAAAGGTCGTTGGCGCGCTGCCAATCCATGCCTTCGGCGGGCAGGTTGCCGTTTGCGGGCACACTTCGCGCTTCCATGCGTGCGAGTTGTGCTGTGCTGAGTTCGGTTTCCGCCAAGTAGAAGTCCGGCACGTCGACTTGTCTTTGAGGGCCCTCATCGCTGGTGCGATCGAGCTCCGACTGGGGCGAACCCATTTGAAAGCTGCCGCCTTCGACCAGCCTAAAAACAACCCCGGTGCCGGGATCTTCTATGCGTTCGGCCCAGCCGCCCTCGCTTTGGGCGCCGGTGTGAATGATCCAGCCCTCGGGTGCTCGGCCGAGCGGCGCCACGAGATTGAAATTCAATTGGCTTTCGAAGTTTGAGCCGCCGACGCTGGTGGCCTCCAGGGCAAGCCTCCACTTTCGACCCTCAGG
>JAJDES010000372.1 GCA_029259675.1 Planctomycetota bacterium | reverse complement strand
GCCGAGGACCTGGCCCAGGAAATCTGGATCAAGATCTTCCGGGCCCTGCCCAGGTGGCGAGCGGGGTCGAGTGGCCGCGCTTGGATCTTTTCGATCGCGATCAATCACCTGCGCGACGCCCACCGCCGCGAAGTTGCCCATCCGCTGGCTTTCCTCGAGGACTTTCGGGCGGAGCACGAGCAGTCCGCAAGCCCGATCGAGGAGTTGGATCAACGCGCGAGCGTGCAGGCCGCGCTGGGATTGGTGACCGAGCCCTACCGCTCTGCGCTGATCTTGGTGGATCAGCTCGGGCTCGAATATTCGGAGGCGGCGACGGCGCTCGCTTGTCCGGTGGGAACACTTCGCTCGCGCGTTCATCGCGGCCGGGCGCAATTCCGTGAGCAATTTGAAGGGCCTGCGGCGGGTCGCGCGCGTCCCCGCGCAGCGTTGAGCAAGGAGCCGAAAGCATGAATGACAACCACGATTTGATTCGCGAGCAATTTTCAGCCGCCTTCGACGGAGACTTGGACCCGGCTTCGGAAACGGCCTTTGAGAGGGCTTTAGCCGATCAACCTGAGCTGCGCCGAGAGTTCGAAACTTTTTGCGCCTCGATTGACAGCTTGCGTCTTGCGCCCTTGGAAGAGCCCGGCGAAGCGCATTTCGCCGCCGTAATGCAAGCGGTGGAAAGTGAAACCGACGCGCGGGTGGTTCCGTTTGCCCGGCGTTGGCTTGTGCCCACCGCCGCCGCACTCTTATTTGGAATCGCGCTGGGAATCGCTTTGGAGCGACGCTCGCAGCACTTTGATCCGTCGGCCAATGGCGCCGCAGAAATGGTTGCAAGAAGGGCTGAAGTGTCCGGGCCAACGTCCGAGGGAACCGAAGCGTCCGACGCGCCGGTGCAAATTGTTGAAGTTCCCGTTGAAGTGCCCATCGAAGTACCGGTTGAAGTTTTCGTGCCGGTGCCGGTTGTGCGCTGGATTGCGGCTCCACAGGGATTGGACAGCGAGCCCCTTCAGGAAGATTCCCCGGAAGCGATTGCGCCGGCGCCTGCGCGCCCGCTGTTTGCTCTCGAAATTGACACCGAGCCCCTGGCCCGGGTCCTGGGCGATTGGGCCCAGGCTTCCGAGCAGGAATTCGAAACCGAGCCCGAGCTGGCATCCATCGAGCGGCGCCCGCGCATTACATCCCCCGGACCCGGCGCTCCCGTGATCGCAAGTCGCGAAGCCGGTCGCGTGGTCCTGCGCGAAAGGGGCAGCAGAGTCGAAGTGGCGATCGCTTTGGTGGCTTGCCTGGACCATGGCGATCCCGAAGTGGTCTCGGCTGCGCGCGAGCGACTGTCCGACCTACAGGCTTCGCGCCCGGAGGATTTCCGTCTGCCCGAGCCGGCGGCCAAGCCCGAGCGTCGTTGGTGGCAAAAAGCCGAGGAAGCGGCGCCCGCCGGTGTTGAATCCATGGCGGAGCAGCGCGATCAAAGCTGGAGGACGTGGGCTCGCCGGCAAACTTTTTGAGCGCTTACCCGGGGCGCAAAGTGAACTTTTTGCCGATCCCTTGGGGAAGCACCCGTCCGCAGCCATTTTTTTTGAAAGCTCGGGAACGATTCGCGCCGCGCCCGCGTTCCCAGCATTGAAGGCACGAGCACACAAGCCCCGCGCCTTAGTCCTCACCTCACTTCACGGTATTGATCGGCCTTGGCCGCCGCGCTCATCTACCGCGCTCCGCAGCACGCATCATGAATACGATTCAACGTCCGCTTTCGATTTTCCTGCTCGCCGCTCTCGCAAGTTGCTCCGGCATCGGTTTTCACGGCGAGCACTCGCTGCAAACCAGTCAAGGTGTGGTGCTCCGATCGGGGAGCGATGGTGAGAACGGCAAGCTTCAATACCGCCTTTCGTCCGGATCCAGCTATCAGCCGCGCCTGATCAAGACCCATGAGCGCAGCTCAGTCGTGTCTTGGTTCGGCGTCACGGTTGAGTCGATTTCAGCGGAACTGGCGCGCAAGCTGGCGGTCGAAGCGTGGACGGGAGTGCGGGTCGTGCGCGTGCTGCCGGGGATGGCGGCATCCACAGCGGGACTGTTGACGGGGGACTTGATTCTTGAGATCAACGGCAAGCCGGTCATCAACGACGCACAGTTCATCGAGATGATCGAGTTCTCGACCCAGCCGGGCGTGGCCTGCGACTTGCGCGTGGTGCGCGGCGTGGGCACCAGCACCAGCGGAGCCGGCAACGACGCGCGCGCCTTCAACATCACGCTCATCCCCGGGGAAAAGGAAATCACCGATTCCCAAACGGATTCCATTGAACTGGACACTTCACTGGGTGTTTTGAAAGTCACGGGAATGCAATTGGCTGAGATCCCGGCTGACCTTGGAGCAACGGTTTACGGGCTTTCCCAGGCAAGGGTTTATGTGGTCGGGATCGTGACCGGATCGCCCGCTTACCTGGCGGGCCTGCGCGGCGGCGACCAAGTCCAAATGTGCAACGGTGAACCGGTGACTTCTCTGGCGCAGGTTGCGCGGCAAGTGCTCAGCATCGCAGCCGAAGAGGGGATTGCGATCGACCTGGCGGGGAAGGACATCGAGTTCATGGAGCAGGCTTCCACGGAAAGTGTCGATGCGGATTCACTCGTGCTTGGCGTGCGCGGTCCGCTGGGGGCGCACGAAGCTTCTTTTGAGCTGCAAAACATCGACGATGTCGGCTTCGAGTTTCACATTCCGATCCTCTTTGATTACGACTCGGACTTGGATTCGACCAACTGGGAAGCGCTGGACTTCATCTTTCAATTTCTGGGTACCTACCAAAGCCGCTACAAGCCCTCCGAAACTCGCCAGGTTGAACGCAAGAGTCTGCTCTCGCTGTTTCCATTCGGCATGTTCGAGTTCGAAAAGAACGAGCACGGCAGGCGCACGACCCTGTTTTGGTTGATCCGTTGGCGCTCGCGCAATCGCTGATCTTCGGTTCGAGTTCGTCAAATCAAAAGCCGGCGACCGGGCCCATTTGAAAGAGCCCGGTCGCCGGCGAATGTTTTTATGGGTGCTAGCGCCGCGCGACGGGCGGGAAACGAGCTTGTGCGAGTGAGGGCGCCGCTTGGCAGAGGTGAGTCGGCGGAGTGTCGGCGGAGTGGCACAGCAGCGAATTTCTCAGCGCAGCGAATTAGCAAGCGAGCGACCAGCACCAGTTATTGAAGCCGCGCGAGCGCCGGTGCCGAGCTTGGGTGCTAGGCGCCAGTGCGGGGCGCCGGGCTGCCGGGCGGCGGATTCGGGTGGATCGATTGACCGTTTTCCTGGGCGGAAGCGAATCCGGCTGCGATTCACAGCTCAGCCAGGGGCCCTCACATCCCGAAAAATTGGGCGCGAATGTGGCCCGGGGTCACGAGTAGCGGTCGCGGACTTGTTAGCCAAGGCCGCTCTGGTCACCATGCACACAGGTCTCGGTGCCGTATTCCCCCTGCCCACGATTGCAAAGAAGATCTCATGTCCGAAGCGAGCGAAAAGTCAAACCATGGCGAGTTGGTCAAAGGATCAGCTTGGGAGGTCTATTACCCCACGAATGTGAACGCCGAGAAGGATTGCGTGGTCTTGGCTTCCTTTCCCATGATCATCTACTTCTGGCCGACCCTCTTCGCCTACATCCTGTGCGGGCTGTTGCAGTGGGCGACACGAATCAACCCATCCTTCTTGGGTTTGATCGCGACGGGTTTTTGGGCCTTCAACTTGATGGTGATTGTCACGGACTTGGATCAAAAGAAGTTCTTGATCGCCATGCTAATGACCGTCTTGACCATCGTCTTGGCATGGGTCTCGACGTTGAAGGAGATGAGCGTTGTCAGCGGAATTGGAAGCTGGCTATCCAATCTGGACATCGTTTACAGCACCCAGGCCTATTTCTTTTTGGCCGGCGTTTTGATGGTGTTCCTCTTCATCGGCCTGCTGCAACCGCGGTTCAACTACTGGCGATTCGAGCCCAACGAATTCGTGCACTACATCCAGCCCTGGGGCCGAGACCAAAGCGTGCCGCGCCAGGGCAGCACCGTCACCCGCGAAGTTCCCGACGTTTTCGAGTTGATTCTTACTTTCGGCGGTGGGTCGCTGGTCGTCAGGCGCGAAGGTCAAGTTGTGGCTCGCATCGAGCACATTCCCTTCCTTTCGCGTCGCATGATCGGGCTCGAGCGCTTGCTCGGTTCCACGCGCGTGCGCCACGTCAGCGAATAGCGACTGCCCAAGTCGAACGGGCCCAGATCGACACGAAAAGGGATGGGG
>JAJDES010000371.1 GCA_029259675.1 Planctomycetota bacterium | reverse complement strand
GACACCGAGCCCGCCGCCCACATCGAAGTAGCGCACTTTGACGCCCATCCCGGTTAAATCGGTCAATGTCCGGGTAGCTTCGCGCAGTGCCGCTTTGAGCGAGCGGATGTGCGTCATTTGACTTCCGAGGTGGAAGTGCAGCAGTTCGAAGCAATCGAGCATGTCGCGCGCTTTGAGTTCGCGCACCAATTTCACGATCTGAGCGGCGGTTAGACCAAACTTGGAGCGGTCCCCTCCGGACTCCATCCAGCGCCCGGCACCACGTCCCGAGAGCTTGATGCGCACGCCGATGCGCGGCCGAATCCCCAAGCGGTCGTGAACATCGAAGACAGAACTTAGTTCAGTGTTCTTCTCGATCACAATCAATGCATCGATGCCGAGCTTGGAGGCCAGCATGGCCGTTTCCACATACTCGCGATCCTTGTAGCCGTTGCAAAGCAGTAGCCCGGATCGTTGCGACAGGAGCGCAATGGCGGCGATGAGCTCGGGCTTGCTGCCGACTTCAAGTCCGCCAATGTTTCCGCCACCGCGATCGAGCAGAGCTTCTACGACATGGCGCTGTTGATTGACCTTGATCGGATAAACGCCGATGTAAGGAGCTTCCAAGCCATACTCATTGCGAGCGTGCTCAAAAGACTGGGCGATTTCTTGCGCTCGCGATGAAAGTACATCGTCGAAGCGAAGCAAAATGGGCAGTTCCAGTCCGCGCTGCTTTAGGGACTCAACCAGGCGCAAGAGATCGATCGCCGGTGCGTCCCCATCACTGGGGTTGTCCGGGCAAGTGGGTAGCACATCGAGATTGCCATCCGAATTGATTCGGAAGTAGCCACCTCCCCAATTGAAAACGTTGTAAAGCTCTTCGCTCTGCTGCGTGGTCCAACTGCTCATGAATTGTGAAGCGGGTGTTCCGCCTTGCGAAAAAACGACCAAGAGTGGATGGATGTGTGAATCTGCGCCGCCCAAAGAAAGCTTCGGCTTCGTCCATCCGAGCGTGCGAAGTGCATGCTGCTGCACTCCCGGTTACGGCAATTGCTGCCGGACCCAAGGGATCAGGGCCCGTCATGGACGCGGAGTATAGCCCCGCTTTCCCAAATGGTGCTCAGCAGCAGGGAGCGGATTCAGTCCGGGGCCGGCCGGTTCACCAGGTCCTGTGGCGGCCCCAGAGACGAGTGGCTTCGCAGACGGCCCATGAGCTGCTCGGGATCGGGGCAGCGCAGCCAGTCGAGTCTGCTGCTGGAATCAACTAGGCCGCCGGCGGTCCAGTGCCGAAGTAGCTGTTTGATGCGTGCCACAGAGCCTTTTAGCCCATGTCCACGGGCTTGAAGCGCCTCGCCGTACTCGATTAAGAAGCTCGCAGCGGTCCGCTTCGTGACTTCGGAGCCGGCGAATATCCAAGGGTTTGCAAGGGCTGCGCGCCCGACCATCGCGAAGCTGCAGCCGGTCTCAGCCAATAGTTTTTGCAGGTCGCCGTGGACATCGATGCCGCCATTGCCGCAAACCGGAATCGAAACGGAATCGACCACGCGCCTGAGCCTGTCCCAATCAGCGGTGTCGGCGTAGGCCTCCTTGCGCGTTCTGCAATGGACGGTCAGGAGGGCGGCGCCTCCGGCTTCCGCAGCTCGGGCCAGCTCCTCCAGCAGGCTGTCGTCTTCGCCGCCGGCTCGGATTTTGGCCGTGGTTGGAATGCCGGTTCCCTCCAGGCCATCCGCCACCGCTTGGACCAGGCGCTCGACGCCGGCCGGGTCATCCAACAAAGCTGCCCCGGCGCAACCTCGCAGGGCTCCCTTGGAAGGACAGCCGAAATTGATGTCCACCACGGGCGACCCGGCGGCGGCGGCTTCCCGCGCCGTGGCTGCCATCGCGCCCAGGTCGGACCCCATCAGCTGCAAGCCAACCGGGATGGGGAAGCGGCTTGAGCCGAGCTTGCGGCGCAAGCCCTTGACCTTGATGGGCCGGTCGATGACTCGCACGAACTCGGTAAAAGCGCCACCCAGCTGATCCGGGCGATGTCGCGACAGTACCAGATCGCGAAAAGCCGGTTCGGTGACTCCCTCCATGGGCGCCAGTAGCCAGGGCGATGTGAACGGCAGTCCTGCGCGATAGGGAGGCAGGTCCCCGGCGGCTTGCGGTTTGGTCGCTAATTCACTGGAAGTGCTCACGTCAATCGAGGCGATGGCAATTTAAAAAGGAAACCCAATCAGGAAAGTCCACCACAAAGGAAAGTCCCCACCAATAAGGAGAGTCATGTGTGGGGGGCTCGGTTCAGGCAACCGGCTCGGTTGATAAGTTTAGCGCTCTCGACGGGGTTGATCCGTACGGCAATCCAGCGCTCGATTACAATACCGGCGCCGCCACCGGCCACCACTACGATGACTCTACAACGATTTGATTCCATTCGGATCGAAGCTGCCGCGGAGCGCATTCGGGGCGTATTGACCCGCACGCCCCTGCTAGCAGTGGATCTTGAGCAGTGCCGCGGGAACGGCACTTCCAACGCGGCTTGGGCCGAGTTGGAGGGCTTGAGCAAGTTTGCCGGGCGACTCGACCTGAGACTCAAACTCGAGTGTCTGCAGCAGACGGGCTCCTTCAAAACGCGCGGCGCCTGGAACAACATCTCCCAGTTGACGGACGTGGAGCGTC
>JAJDES010000038.1 GCA_029259675.1 Planctomycetota bacterium | reverse complement strand
CGAAGCGGCGACCGCGCATCTCGAGGCGTCCTTGAGCGGCAAGCTGGAAGCGCACCCAGAGACCGAGACACTCGTGCGAATGACGTTGGCGGAGCTGTACCTTGGCAGTGGTGCGGGGGAGGGAGATCGCGAGCGAGCCGGGACGCATATTGAGCGCGCTTGGCAGATTGCGCAAACGACGCGTGGTCTTGGATGGGGAGACCGACAGCGCATCGCGGCGCTGCGGGAACGCGTGCGGGCTGAGGACTGAATTCGGAGCCTCGGCTCTGAAGGCTAGGCGCGCTGCGCGGGGTCTGTTTTCATGCAGCTGAGTCTGCGCGCAAAATTCTCAGGCAAGGCCAGGACTTCTGAGCGGGCAGCTTGAAGCCAACTGTCGCTGCATTTGTCGTTGCTTAGGAATCGCCGGCGCCGAATGGCCAAGACCAAAGCTGGACGTTGTGGTTCGGCTGCGGGCTATTCAGGGGGCGGCTTGTTGCGATCTCAATCCCGCTCTGGAGTCACTTGCGGATCAACCAGATGGCGGAAGTTAGTAGGCCGGCCGCCAGTAGGCCGATGCCCAGCCAGTAGGAGAATTCGGGGATGATGCCGGCCATTTCGTCAAAGCGCTTCTTGCCGGCGACTGAGTGCTTGCCCCAATAGCCGAAAAGGAATAGCGCCAGGCCGAGAACGCTGCTGATCGAAAGGAAGAGTTTCATCGGGCGGCGGCTGTTGTGTCTAGCTTGACCAGTTTGGGGTCATTGCTACCTGTCGAGCTTGCGTAGGGCGGGAACTCAATCAAATTGCGCTGCCTGCTACTTGTTTTCGATGTAGCCGAGACCCTCCATGGCCTCACGGAATTCATCGTCGTCGATGCCGCGCGAGCTGAGGTTCATGCGGTCGGCTAGAAAGACTTCCAGTTCTTTGCGCAGCTCTGCTGCTCTTGCGGAGTTTGTCTTGGCCAAGTTCTTGTCCAAGGGGTTGTCACTCGTGTAGTCGTAGAGCTCCTGACTTCCAAGGGTTGTTGAATACTTGGCGCCGAAGCGATTGCTCTCCAGGCCCAAGATGAATAGCTCTTGGGGGGTGCGCAGGGCAGCTTGAAAGTTGTGTGCGTGTTCCGAAAAATCGTAGGGGCGCGAGGAATCTCGGCCCTCTTCCATTAGCGGACGCAAGCTACTGCCGCGCAGCGGATTGCTGGGAGCGAGGTTTAGGAAATCAAACAGGGTGGGGTAAATGTCGACGGTTGAGACGAGGCCGCCGATGACTCCGCTCAAGCGGGAGTTCGGAAGCTTGACCATCAGGGGCACATGGGTCGTGGCGTCGGCCAAGCCGCTGTGCTTGGCGAGCATTCCGAATTCGCCCAAGGTGTCGCCGTGGTCGGCGGTGATGACCATGTGCGCATTTTCGTAAAGACCCAGGTTGCCCAAGTGCTCGACCAATTCGCCGAATTGGGAATCCAAGTAGCGGATCTCACCCATGTAGAGTTCCGCCGCGACGTCTTCGCCTT
Organism: Planctomycetota bacterium; assembly: GCA_029259675.1. GTDB lineage: Bacteria > Planctomycetota > UBA1135 > UBA1135 > JAJDES01. The sequence goes on along the minus strand of JAJDES010000038.1, from coordinate 2,458 downwards.
GCTTCAGCACATGAAACCAATCGTATTTTGGATCGGTTTGCGGGGGGATGGGCTTGGTCGAACTCTTGAGCATTCGTTGGCCGTGTGGATGGGGCGCTGCATAGGGTGCGTGCACATCGAAGTAATGCACCCAAATGAAGAAGTCCTCGCTCGCATGCTCAACCAACCAAGGGAACAGATCTGTATTGACGTCTTCCGCGCGTCGATCGCGTGCGACGCACTCGTAATAATCGTCAAAGCGCTTGTACAACTCGGATCGTTCGGGTGAGAAGTTGAAGGCTCCCACAAAGGCGGCCGTGCGCAAGCCCTCCTGACCCAATCGCTCGATCATGGTGGGCGTTTGCGAACCGAGGGTTTTGTAATTGTCGGTTACGCCGTGATCTTTCAAGTACAGCGAAGTGAAGATCGAGGTGTGCGAAGGCTTGGTGACGTTGGCGGTGGCGTAGCAGGATTCGAAGCGCAGGTTGCTGTTTGCGAACTTGTCGAAATTCGGACTCTCAACTTGCTGATTGCCATAGCAGTGCAAGTAATCCGCGCGAAAGGTGTCGAGCGTAATCAGGATCACTTGCTTCGGCCTGCGAGTGAGCGCCGGAGCTTGAGTCTTTCTGGAAGCGGTGGGCCGAACCACTGCCAAGAGCGAAGGGGGCTTGTCGCGAGCATCCTTGGGAACGCCGAAGCTAAGCACGAAAGAGCGCACAGGCTTTTCGCCGGTCCATTCGAACTCGACGAGCACTCCACCTTGCCCCGGTCCCAGTTTGCGCTTCAGATTTTGAGTTTGGACTTGCTCGTTTCCCTGTTCATCGCGAGTGCGCAATTCGATCGGACATTCGATGCGCTTGGCCGAAACGGTGCGTTGATGCACGAGCTCGAAGGTGAGCTTGTTGCCGGGAGCCAAGTCGAGGCCCGTGAACGCAATTTCGGAGCCGGTTTCGACCAAGAGGAAGCGGTCGGTAACAAGGGCCTCTTGCATGTGCTTGCGGCGTCCGGGGAAAGCTGTGTGCGCCTCCTTGGCATAGGGCATCAAATCAACGCGCTGCTCGACCAATCGCGCACCCGTGCCCGAATCCGAGCCCGAGTTCGGGGTCGCAGGCGTCCCCGTGCCGCAGGCGGGGACGATCCCAGCGAGAATCGCGACGGCCACAAGGCGCGGAGCGAACGGGGTCGGCCGTCGGCGGCGCGGCCAAGGACTGCGGAGGGGCGAAACTCTGGGGGTCATCGCTTATTGGTGATGGAAACGCTTTTTGTCGATGGAATTCGGAGGGGGCGGGCAGCAGTCGCCCCAATTCGGAGGGGGCAATCCTACGGGGGGCCGGCGGGCCGTGCCCGCGTTCGATTGGAAGCGGCTCGGCCGATTCGCCGCCGCCCGCTCCAAATGTGCATCGTCAAGGCCGCTGCGCGCCGATACACTCCCCGCCGCGCGAGGCGCACGCTATGGCAAAACAAACCGATTTGATGAGTACTGTGGTCTCCCTGTGCAAGCGCAGGGGCTTCGTTTTCCAGGCCTCCGAGATCTACGGCGGCATCGGCAACACCTACGACTACGGTCCCCTCGGAGTCGAGTTGCTGCGGCGCGTCAAGGATGCCTGGTGGGGGCGCACCGTGACCGAACGCAGCGATGTGATCGGCCTCGACTCGGCCATCATTCAGCATCCCCAAACCTGGATCACTTCCGGCCACGTGGGCGGCTTCAGCGATCCGATGGTGGACTGCAAGACCTGCAAGGCGCGTTTCCGTGCGGACAAGCTGGAGGATTCGGTCTGTCCCGAGAAGCCTTCCAAGCGTCCGGGTGAATGCAAAGGCGAGTTGACCGAGCCGCGCGAGTTCAACCTCATGTTCAAAACGAATGTGGGACCGGTGGAGGACTCGGGTTCGGTGGCTTACCTGCGACCGGAAACGGCCCAGGGCATCTTCCTGAACTTCAAAAACGCGATGGAGTCCGCGCGCACCAAGCCGCCCTTCGGCATTGCGCAGATAGGCAAGTCCTTACGCAACGAAATCACTCCCGGCAACTTCGTCTTTCGCACGCGCGAGTTCGAGCAGGCCGAAATGGAATTCTTCGTGCCGCCGGCGGAGGACGACAAGTGGTTTGATTATTGGGTCAACGAGCGCCATCAGTGGTACTTGAGCTACGGCATCGATCCCGAGCGATTGCGTTTGCGCGTCCACGATTAGGCTGAGTTGGCGCATTACGCCAAGGCCACGACGGACATCGAATACCTATACCCCTTTGGTTGGGGCGAGCTTGAGGGCATCGCCAACCGCACCGATTTCGATCTCTCGCGTCACAGCGAAGCTTCGGGCAAGGACTTGCTCTACTTCGATCCGCAAACGAAGGAAAAGTACACGCCCTACGTGATCGAGCCCGCCGGCGGCATCAATCGCATGGCCCTGACCTTCCTGATCGACGCCTACGAAGAGCAGCAGTTGGAGAAGGACACGAGCGTCGTGTTGCACTTCC
>JAJDES010000370.1 GCA_029259675.1 Planctomycetota bacterium | reverse complement strand
GCGCCACTGGTCATCGTCCTGCAGTTTCAAGCGAATCGTGGGGGGAGCACCCCACTCCCAAGCCAGGTCGCCCTTGGTGCCGAAAATCTGCAGTCCTTGGCCGGCGGGTTCGACCGTGCTGAATCCGGCTTGCACCGAAATCGTGACGTCGCCGCGGCTAACCATGAGCGCCTTGAATTCGTCCGGCGCCGCTTCCAACTCGCTCGGGTTGGGTAGGCTTCTGCGGAGGCTTGAGCAAACGCGGTCCATGGGACCGAGGATGGCTTGCAGCACGGCGACGGCTACACCGACCAAAACCGGGGGCCCCGCGTCTGCGCGCATGCGCCAGTTGGCGTCGGGCGGGGCCGCCAACCAAGGGTTGCCGAGCCAAGTAAAGTTGGCGCTGCGGATTTCGCCGAGGGTGCCGGCCTGCAGGAGTTCGCAGATCTCAGATCCTCCATAAAGGAACGGCCTGGGCCTCACGTACGCGCCGATTCGGTCCGCCTTGCGCGCCGCTGCCGACATCGCCTCGGCTTCAGTCAAGTTCATGCCAAGCGGCGCTTCGCACAGGACGTGCTTACCGGCGGCCAAGGCGGCCATCGCGATCGGGTGGTGCAGCGGAGCCGGCGCGGCAATGACGATGGCATCCAAATCATCCGCGTCGATCAATTCTCGCCAGTCCGCTACCACTCGCTCGATCCCGTGCTCCCGAGTCAGGTCGGCGGCGCTTTCGGGACGGCGCGTGGCGAGCGCTGCCCACGTGGCACCTTGTTTGGAATCCAAGCTGGGTAAGTGCGCGCTGCGCGCCCAAATTCCGGATCCCACAAGACCGAGTCGAACCGTTTGTGCCTGCATGGAATCACTCTAGCTGGGAAGCGAGCGAATTTCCCGCCGACATCCTTGGGCGGGCAAAAGCCGTGCGCGGAAGCCCGGCTGCGACCTACTCGTAGCGTGTCATGGTTTCGTCCAAGCTCTCTACCACATCGTCGCACAGCCGCGAGTATTCGGAATGGCTCAGGCCGAGGGCATTTAGGCAGTGCGAGCTATCGACGGGCTTCCACTCATGGTGCCCGACGCCGGCACCGATGGTAGCGGCCACCATATCGCCCAAATTGACAGCGTAGGCCACGGCTTTGAATTCCGGCGGAGCCTGATGGGGCGCGTGGTGGTGAGTGATGCCCGCCACAATGGAAGGCGGCAACTTCCACCTTTCCGCGATGGCGCCACCGAGCAAGGCGTGGTGAATTCCGAGGGTTTCCAGTTCCACTTTCGTTGCAGATTCCCAATTGCAGGTGGCGACCGCGCTCAGCAGTTGAATCAAATCGGGAGTAAGGCAACGAGCAATGACAAGCCTGCCGAGGTCGTGCATGAGTGCGGCTGTGAAGGCTTCCGGTGGAAGTTTCAGTCCGCACAGGGACCGTGCGCGTTCCGCCGCAAGCGCCGCCGCAACGGAGTGGCGCCACAATTCGTTCTCGCCCATCCCGTACTCGGGGAATGCGGCGCAGAGGTTTCTCTTGACGGAGGAACCGACTGCGAGCGATAGCACGCTGCCCGGTCCCATCCGCATCACAGCCGCATCGATTGTCGTGATCAATCCGCGCGAGCCGACGAGCACGGAGTTGGCTACGCGCAGCAGTTTTGCAGTCAGGACCTGATCAAACGAAATCAGCCTGGAAATCTCGTCGAGGTCCCAGTTGTTACCGCCGATGAGCACGGCCATGCGCTGGGCCGTTGGCGAGAGCGGTTCGAGCTCGCCTGCCTCCTGCATCAATTTGTCCAATCCAAGCACGGTCTGCGCTCACTTCCGGCACAAGAGAAAATCTCAGGAAGAAGTGGTGCTGGGAGCCACCCTCAAGCTCTAGCACCGAAGTCATTTCGGGCGTTGGTTCACAGGAACTTAAGTGCATCCCTATTCGAGACTGCAAGTTTGAACCCTGTGGCCGTTGGGCGCAGGGGATTGGGTTCGATTCGCACTCCGTTGGAGCGCAGATGGCGAATGCAGCAGGTAGTGGCTCAGCCTGGGGCGACCGGCCGGATCCGTACCCTCTAGCTTTGGCCAATCGTTGCCGGCCAATCTCAGCTTTCGCAAACGCCTAATCGTCCTCGCTGCGGGGCGGCGGCGCGTCTTCATCTTCATCCGATCCGAGGTAGCCCGATGCGTTGAGGGCATCGATCAAGTCGGAGCTCATTTCGGACCCCGCCAAGTTTTCCGTGGATGGTTGCAAGCGTCGCAAGCGCGCCTGTTCCGCCCTGAACTTGCGAAAGGCAACCACGGGTGCGTGGGCGGCATCCATGCGCTTGAACGGCGTTGGATTGCTCTCGGCCGGGTCGCGGTTCAAGTTCCAAAACCAACCCGTATTGAGCGTTTCGTCCCAAATGATCTTGTGCGAGGCCGTGCGCATTCCGACCAGCTCAATTCCGACTCTGGGTACAAACAAGTAAAGGGCTTGATCAAATCCACGGTGCTGTGGGTTCAGCCACAGAGCTTCGAGATTGTTGCCTTGAACATAGTCCGGCGCTGTCAGTCCCAGGAGGTCAACAGCGGTGGTGAAGATGTCTTGCAGACCCGCCTGACCTCCCGCGCGCGCGCCCGCTGGGATCCGCGCGGGAAAGCGCATGGCCATGGGAATTTGCACAACTTCATCGTAGAGGGAGCGTTGATGGCCCCAGCGCGTACGCTCCCAAAATTCCTCGCCGTGGTCCGAGGTCACGACCACAAGCGTGTCGTCCAGCACATTCAGCTCGCGCAAAATGCCCATGAGCTGCTCGACGTGATCATCCGTGTGACGGATTTCCGCATCGTACATGTCGAGCAGATGCGCGATATCCCCTTCATTGGGCTTGTATAACTTGGTGAGCCGATGACGCCCGTCGATATGGCCCTCGTAGGGGCCCACGAATTGTTGCTCAATCTCGCTGGGAGCGATGTAGTCGTAGTGGGGATCCCACCAATGGACGAAGGCGAAGAAGGGGCGATCGTCCTTTTGCACGGTGTCGCGGATCCAAGTGCCCGCGCGCTCCAAGAGGATGGGACTGGTGACCGCCTGATGGGATTTTTGGTGGGCTGCACGAAAGCGACCCAACTCATCGGACTCAAAAAGTTCCTGGTCCATCTCGACTCGGCTGCAATTGACGTAACTGTCAAAGCCCTGATCAAAGCCGAAGGCCGGGTGCAGGTTGGGACCGCTGAAGAATCCGCCGGTGGCGAAGCCTTCGCCGGCCAACAATTCGGCCAGCGTTGTCAGCGCGGGATCGAGCTGCAAGTCATTGTCCACCAGACCGTGGCGTTGGTCGGGCAAACCAGTCAGGAGTGCGGCGTGGGAGGGGAGGGTCCAGGAACTCGTACTGACGGCGTTTTCAAATAGGACGCCCTCAGCGGCAAGGCGTTCGAAGCCGGGGCTGGTCGCGGTTCCCGCTCCCCGGGAATTGGTGCGTCCGTAGGCGCTGATGTGATCGGGACGCACGCTGTCCATGGAAATCAGCAACAAATTTCGCGCGTGGGGAAGCTCCTCCGAGCCGCAGGCCGCAAGGATCAATAGCGTCAATGCAGCCAGGGTGCGATGCCAACGGTGGGGGGCGCCAGCGCGGGGAGGTCCACTGCGGGGAGGTCCACTGCGGGGTGCCATGGCTTGTGAAGAGGATCGGATCTTTTTGAACATGGGGAAGCGGGCAGCATATCCGATCCCCCGGCCAGGGTTGAATCGGCCCAAATTCGAACACCTCCCGGATTCCATCGACCCGGTTTCAACTTTCATTGTTGGGGCGAGTCAGCCTCCGTGCCGTCCCATCGTCCAAGTGGGGTCGAAGCGTGGGTCTACGGGATGCGGGGGCGAGTTGTGCTTAGGAATTTGAGCTTGTGCCAATTCCGTGTCGCCGGCCCGCTGGGCTTCCAATCAAAGCGGGCAGTCGTCTAGGCTTTGGGGATGGGGCGACGCGGACTGGGCTTGATACTGATTGCCTTGGGAGTTGCATGCCTTGGGTTGGATGCCCGTTGGCTCGAGGTGGATGGAGAACTGATCTTTCGCTGGAGTTTTTGGGGGCAAGAGTTGTGGAGCGGCGGACGCGCTCTCTTGCATCGGGCCGCAACCAACAGCGCGCGAGCTCAGTGGGCGAGCTTGATCCTCGTTGCAAGTCTCTGCGCCCTGGGGGCCGGGCACGCACTGTCGCGCAGGTTGCAGTCGCGCGGCGCCTTGGCCTTCGCATTGGCGGGCGGCTTGGCTTTGACCTTCAGTTTGAACCCCGGCCTGGTGGACTTCGTGGCCGGCCGCGATGGATTGAGCGCCCCTTGGTACTTGGACTTGGGAGACTCCTGTCGCGCTTTGGGATGGGGAGTGATTCTCGTGGGGCTGTGGCTCGTTCTCGACCAGCCGAGCAATACGAACTTGGCCCGGCGCGACCCCGCCTTGGAATGGGTGCAGATCGCAGTTGCCGCCCTGGTGGCGATCTCCATTCCCGCATGGCTATGCCACGGAGTCTTGGGCGGTAAGCCGCTCACTAATGACGGAGCAGCTTATCTCTTTCAAAGCACACTTTTCGCGCGCGGAAATTGGATGCTGCCCGCGGGGCCGTTGGATGAGTTCTATGCCGCGCGACAGGTGCTCATGGAGCCGGGCTGGTTCTCAAAGTACACGCCCGGTCATTCAGCTCTCTTGGCCGTGGGCGAAAGATTGATTGGTGAACCGGAATTGCTACCGCGCTTGGGCGCCGGTCTTTCGGTTGTCTTGACGGCGCTCATTGCGCGTCTTTTGGGTTGTGAGCGCCCCCATCGAGCAGCGTGGTGCTTTGCGCTTTCGCCGGCATTGCTGGGCGTTGAGGGGCTTTGGCTTGCGCACACCAGCAGTTTGCCCGTGGCCCTGATCTTTGGTTGGACCGCCTTGCATTGCTTGCGCGCCTTGGGCCGAAGCGATTCAGAGCACGCCGCGGGGCCGTCGGCATGGAAGTGGGCGCTGGGCGCGGGTGCCGCCTTCGCACTCTTGCTCGCCATTCGGCCGTTGACGGCTGTGGCCCTGACTCTTCCCTTCTTGATCGCCCTGTTGCGGCGCGGGGGCAAACGCACTCCGGCGATTGTGGGAGCCACCATCATCGGGGCTCTTCCGCTAGTCAGTGTGCTTCTGTGGGCGAACAGTCAGTACACCGGTTCGCTTTGGAAAAGCGCCTACCAGCTGTACGCCGAGCGCTGGTCGCCCAATGATCAATGGGGTCTTGTGAATCAAGCCACGGCTTGGACGACGACCAACTTCAACACAGCGCGACTGTCCACGTGGATGTTCGGTATCGCGCCCGGCCTTTGGTTGCCGATTGCCGGTTGGTGCTTTCGCCGGAAGGGGATCTCGTCGTCACTCACTTGGGCGCCCATGATCAGCTTGGTTGCTCTTTACTCCCTGCATCGCTTCCACGGAATTCCGTGGGTGGGGCCCCTGTATTGGGTGGAAGCCATGCCGTTCCTGGCTGTTCTTTCGGCCCAGGGAACAATCGTGCTCGAAAACGTCCTGGGCAGGCGGGCCTTGGTCGCTTCCTTTGCGGTCGTCTGCTTGGCTTCCGGGCAACTTCTAGGGCAACATTTCTCTCTCGCACGCGAAGAAGTTGCGGCGCGGAATGAAGTGCTGATGCTCATTCCAAAGGAACGAGTCGAGCAGGCGGTCATCTTCATACCGCGCCGATCAGCCAGGGCTCAAAAACGATTTTCCCTATTGCCGGCCTTGAATGAACCGAATTTTGTGTTGGCTGTGGATCGCGGAGCGCGCAATCAAATCCTGTTGGATGCACTTGGCAATCCGCCCGGATTTCGATTCGTGGCTGGGGACGCGGGTGAATCCGGACGTTTGATTCGATTGGAGGCGAGCGGCACCGCGGGCGAGTAAGGAATTCCCTGGCTGGTGCCTTCGCGTAGCAGACAGAAATCCGACAGCCACTTTGGCGCCCCGATTTAGAGCGGTTCGGGAAGAATGCTCACGCTTGAGGCTGCTTGTGTCCGTGCGCACTCGAGTTGGCGCGCCGTCTCGGCTAGCAACCTCTCTTCATCGTTTCTACCGGCTGCGCTTTGCAGACATGCACCGCCAACAGAGATGCTTAGGCCCAGGGTGGTGCCGCCGATGGTGTGCTCGAACTTAGCGATTGACGCTTGCAGTCGCGCTGCGAATTGTTGCAATCCTGTCACGGTGGACTTGGGGACAATCACCGCGAAGCGAGCATCATCAAAGTGTGCTGGCGCGTCCGTTCCTCGCGTGAGTGCATGCAGCGAGCGTCCGACGTCGCCCTGTATCTTGGCGAGGCCCTCTTTGCCATGCTCGCTGCGCAGCACATCCAATTGGTTGATCTCGAAAAGAATCATTCCCAATGTGGCGTCGGACTTCTTCTTACCCGCATCGATGCGCTCGTTGAGTTCGCGTGCGAGGATGGCATTGAAGTACTCGCGCGTACCCAGGGTGCTTTCCGGATCTGTAACTTCAGGTGTTAGCAGACGCTGGTTGTCCGCCTGGATCTCTTCGTCCGAGCGCTGCTCTGCGTCGTCGTCACGACTGGGACTCAAGCCAATGGCGGAAAGCTGACTGCGCGCTTCTTCGAGCACTTCAATGTGCGACGGACC
>JAJDES010000369.1 GCA_029259675.1 Planctomycetota bacterium | reverse complement strand
GCACTCAGCCGAGCGGCGAATGCCCTCGAGCATGCCGCGAAAAACGAAGCCGTGAAAGGGCAGCACGGCGTACCAGTAGGCGAGTCCGGATAAACCGCGTGGAATAAACAGGGCGGTTTGGGTCAGTCGGGTACTTCCGTTTGCGAGGGGAGTAATGGCGAAGCCCAGTTGGGCCAGGCCGGGCAGCTTCATCTCGGCGCGCAAAACCAATCGATGTGGCTCCTCAACGTCGGTCACGCGCCAGAAATCCAGCGCGTCGCCGTAAGCGACGTGATCGGGATCGCGCCGCCCGCGCCGTAGGCCGGGGCCGCCGACTAAGCGATCCATCCAACCGCGAATCTTCCACAGGGCGTCGGCAGCGTACCAGCCGTGACCTCCGCCGATGCGACAGACGGCGCGGAAGACAAGCTCCGGTGAGGCATCGACATCGACTTGCCAGCTGTCGCGAAAGACGTCACCACCCGACCAGTCCGGGTCGCCGGCCATCGGACCGGCGTTCGTCCAAGTCGTTTCGACGAGACTTTCGCGCAAGTTTTCCAGGCCTAGGTCAATGGCCTGCCGCACGGTTAGGAGTTCCTGCGGCATCAACTCAGCGGCTTCCTTGTTGCGGCAAATGACTTCGTTTTTCAGACCCTCCGCGAGCGGTCGCGCGACGCGAGCACTGATTGGTGTGACCAAGTGAATCCAGAGCGAGCTCAAGCGCGGCGTTAATACGGGCACGGCTGCGATCATGCGGGTCGGCAAGCCGCGCGCTTGCGCCATCGTCGACATCAGTTCGCGGTAGGTGAGAATCTCGGCACCGCCGATATCGAGTTGCTTGCCGGTGGTGGCTGGAGTTTCCAGGCAGGCCGCCAAGTAGTGCAGGACGTTGCGGATGGCAATCGGCTGGCAGCGCGTGCTAACCCAGCTGGGCGTAATCATGGCCGGTAGTCGCTCGACCAGATAGCGCAGAATTTCAAAGGAGGCCGAGCCAGAGCCGATGATGATCGCAGCGCGCAAGACCGTAACGGGCACACCGCTGGAGGCCAGGCATTGTTCGACTTCGCGTCGCGAGCGCAGGTGCTCGCTTAGACCCTCACCCGTTTCCCCCAAACCGCCGAGATAGATGATGCGTCCGACGCCTTGCTCCGCTGCCGCCTTGGCAAAATTTGTTGAGAGCCTACGATCGCGTTGGGAGTAGTCCTCACCAGCGACGAGCATGGAGTGAATTAGGTAGTAGGCCGCCACGCAATCCTGCAGAGCTGCGCGAAGGCCTTCGTAATTCTCAGCGTCCGCGCCGACGATTTCCACGTTGGGGTGCTTGGACCAGGGACGATCGGACAGCTTGCGCGGAGCGCGCGCCAGGCACCGAACTTGATAGCCCGCATCCAGTAGGCGGGGAACCAAGCGACCGCCGACGTACCCGCTCGCTCCGGTGACAAGCACCCTTCCCCGGGATCCTCCCGCGGGTGCGGTCGCTACTTGGGTTTGAGCTGTGCTTGAATGCGTCAAGATGCGTCCGTTTGGATCGAGACGACAAGAATAAAGGTGTTGATGAGCAGGAGCAGCAGCGCGGGGAGGGTCGCCAGGAATGAATCGCGAATGCGAAGCCGGGTGGCGACTCCCATCAACATTAGCAGGCTCAGGCCTGCAGAGGCCAAGGTAAGTGAGAGTGGGTAGAGGTAACCGAGGCCCAGCCCTATTGCCCCGAGAATTTCGAGGCTACCCGTCAATTTGCGCAGGCGGGCGAGCCCGTAGCGCTCAAACTCAGCAACCATCGCGCCGTCATGGATGCAGGCCCAGCCGTAAAAAAAGAAGGCAGCCATCGAAAGTGCGCGCGAGAATTCGAAGGCAATGTGGACCACTTGAGAATTACGCGATCTGAAGACCGACGAGCGAAGTGCTCATGACCAACATGGCAAGTGCGGGCAGCGAACGGATCGCCGGGTCTTTGACTTTGAGATGCATGGCGATGGCTCCGACCATCAAAGCTGCGACTAGGCCAGCTGCGGGGACGATCGCTTCGGGGTACCAAATGCCCGTTAGCAAGAGCACAGCCGAGCCGATTTTTAAGAAGCCGACCAGATAAAAAAACCAGTTAGGGAGACCATAGGCGCCAAACTCTTCTTGCAGCGACTGAGCCGCGCCGCCTCGGTAGCTGGTTGCGGAGGATGCGCGCAGTATCCATACGTTGAGGAGTCCGAGCCCGAGGATGACCTGGAGCATGAGCGATGTGGTGATAGGAGGCATGGGGCTGAAGGCTGATGAATGGAAGGTCGGTTTCGTGTGCTTGTTCCACGGTTCCCCGCTTCAAACCGGAGCGTTCAAACCAGTGCGGGAGAGTCGCAGTTGGAATTGCTGGTTGCGGGAGGTAGGAGAGAACGCATCCGCAAGGGATCGAAATGCACACCGAGCTTCTGTGAAAGCATTGCGAAGGCCAGCGGCAAACCGAGCGGAAAGAGCATCAGATGGAAGGCCACGATTCCGATGGTGCGTGGGAATTGAAGCAGCCCGGCCAGAAATCGAAAGCCGGGCAGGATCAACATCAGGCCCAGGGCAAAGTGACCCATTGCCAACCAGGCGATGAGTCCACCGGTCTACATCAAAGCCAGAACTTGCTCACCGGCGAAACCGGTTCCAGTGGGGGAAGGAACGATGTCAAAAAGGAAATTTGCCCCTGATCCAATCAGCGGGAGAGCCAGCAGGTAGGCGCAAATTGTGCGAATGCGATTCATGGCGTTGTGCTTCTCAAGTACTGGGAGGCCACGTTGCCTTGGGGCGCAAAATCGCTTTCCACGGTTCTGTTCGGGGGCATCGGAGTTCCGGATGCAGAAAGGTGAGAAATCGCCCCTGGCCCCTCTGCAAAGCCGTCAGGCGCCAAGACGCGCTTGCTTTCTATTACCAAGGCGGCAATCGCGGGCGCGTTTCCGGCTGGGATCGACCCGCTGGGTTCGGCTCCACCTTGTTCAGGTCGACAGCGGGTCTTGAGTTCGCAAGACTGCTGCGATGAAGATCCTTCTTGTTGGCGCTTCGGGATGCATTGGCAGTGCTGTCGCAGCGGAACTATCCGTGCGCCATGAACTGATCACGGCGGGTCGTACTTCGGGCGATGTGACCATGGACCTCTCGGATAAGGACACGATTGAAGCGGCATACAAAGAGGTCGGCTCGCTCGATGCCGTCGTGTGCGCGGCCGGCAATGTGACTTTCAAGCCCCTGGCGGAAATGACTGCGGCGGATTACGCAGTCGGCTTGAATGACAAGCTCATGGGCCAAGTGAATTTGGTGCTGATCGGACGCAAGTTCGTTGCGGATGGCGGGTCTTTTACACTAACCGGTGGCGTACTTGACGACGACCCGATTGTAGAGGGCACATCCGCATCGATGGTCAATGGCGCGCTCAACGCCTTTGCCCTGTCCGCATCCATCGAGTTGGAGCGCGACCTGCGCGTCAACGTCGTCAGTCCGGGAGTGATCACAGAGGCGCTTGAAGATTACGCGCCCTACTTTCGCGGCTTCGAACCGGTGCCCGCAGCGCGGGCTGCTCTCGCCTACGCGAAGAGCGTGGAAGGCAAGCGCACGGGTCAGGTATTCCGAGTTAGCTAGGCTGGCTCATTGTGTGGGTTTGGTCGTGGCCCCATTGGAGCTTGCCCCCACAGCGATTTGTTGCTTCAACCGCGCAGGCAGCACTTACTCAAGGCGCGCGCTGGCAATGAGAGCATCCACGGCGCCCTTGGAAATCTGCTTGGTCTTTTCGACGGCCCAAGTCGGGTTGGCGGCCAGGGATGCGTACCACGTGTAGTAGGCCGATTCCGTCGGAGCGTACGCCATGACGGCGCCTTTGCGATTGACCCTTGTATTGCTCGTGTACCACACGAGCGAGGCGCGGCGCGCGATTCCGGACACTCGCCGATGCAGATTGTCGCAGCTCCTGAGTTCCAAGTGGATCTCTGTCGGCGGGGGCTCTTCGCGTAGCGTTGAATCCGAGGCCATTCGAGCGAAATACTGGTGGGAGAGAACGCGATTGGGATTGAAGGCCGGAACGGTCAATCGTTCGTCCCTTTGCCTGACACCATGTGCCCCGAAGATTTTGCCTGAGAACTTCAGCCACTTGTGATCAAACCAATTGTCAATGTGGATCAAGTGAAGAGCGTTTATCTCGCCTCCAGCGGTGAAGCCGTCGATCAGGTTGGAGACAAGCTTGATGAACTCGGGGTCATCCGAGTCTGTTGCATGTACCTCGACCTTCGCCTTGTCTTCGTTGGTTGGATTAGTCGCCATGGATGGTTCCTGCGGGGCCGGGGATCTTGGGGCATCGATAGACTAGTGACCGATTGTCGGTAGTGGGGGAACGAACTAGCCGTCCGGCTAGTGACGAACTTGCCTGAGCCTGCAATGAGTTCAAAGCTGAAATCTGGCCGCGCTTCGAAGCCTATCGAGATGCGGTTCTGACAAGGGTGGAAATCAAACCTCAGGGAGGATCGGGATCGCTTGCTCGGATTGCCTATCACTCGATCCGGATCATTAGTGATTCATCCTTCAGGCGCGGCAGCTTGTGGGTTCCGGTGCTGGACGGATTGTGTTCGCCGTCCTTGGATCGAATCGATCGGGGGCCGTGATTCGCGCCGCTCACCCAAGCTGTTTTGCATCCGTAAGGAGACAGGGTAGGCAGGGCTGGCTTTATCTGGCCAAATTTGCGATCTCGGCCGCTGCTCGTACGCCGGACAAATAGGCTCCATGCACGGTGGCGTAGTGTTGGCGGTTGGTCGCCTCTCCCGCGAAGAATAAGCGCCCACCGACGGGTGCTGCGAGTGCATCGAAGTCAGCATGGGTCGCCCCGACTTGAAGGCTCGAGTAGGAGCCGCCTGCGAAGGGGTCGGAGTCCCAGCGGGATACTAAGGCCTCTATTGGATTGGGAGTCTCTTTTCCAAATCGCTTGCGGACTACTTGCATTACGTGCTCGACGATTTCGGCATCGGATTGGCTTTCCATCTTGCGGGCGCAGTCGCCGTGACTCCAAATGGAAAGGATCGGCGCTTTGGTGTAACGAAGGACGTTCAACCATTCGACAAACTCGCCCTCTTGGCCAGATGCGTAGCCGAGGAAGTGGATGTCTTGGGGCCAGAAGGGCTTAGCGAAGGCGAGCACGACTTTGTTCGCAACACCCATGCCGAGGTTTTGGATCGCTTGCTGTTTGCGCTTAGGCAATTCGGGAACGAACTCCACGGAACCGCCTTGGAGAACACCTAGCGGCAGCGTGACAAGGACGCGATCGGCACGGAGCTCCATTCCATCCGCAGTCAACCTGACACCATGGTCGTCAAGTTCGACGCGCTGCACTTGGGTGTTCAAGCGCACGCTTGTGTCCTTGGCGAGGCCCTCAATAATTTGCCCATACCCGCGCGGAAACAAATGGTAGGCGCCATCGAAGCCCTCCGGCTCGCCCTCGGCCCAGTAGCCGCGCAAGGATATGTCTTTCAAATCTTCTGCTGCGTCCGCCCCAACATTCCAAGCGAACATCCAGCGTGCGATGCGCAGTTCAGCCTCCGAAAGATCGGCGTCCCAGGCGGAATGCGTCAGCGCCTCGGCCAGCGCAATGTCCGCGGATGGATTCGCGCTGAGTTTGCGGTTGAGGGCTGCGGTTTCTTCAAGCGCTCGATCGGTTTTCAGTAGCAGTTGAAAGAACGCATTCTTGTCAATGATTTGTCCTTCGGTGTCGAAGGCCTGATTGGAGCGGTAATTCGAAGGAGTCGTCTCCACTTCAAATTCGCGAGCTAGCTTGACGATCGGATTGCCCCTGGTGCCCTCGAGCCATGCGGCGCCCATGTCGACCGGATGCCCCAGGGAGTTGTCGGTCCAGACCCGACCACCAATGCGATCGCGCGCTTCGAGGACCGTGACATCAAATCCCTGCGATTCAAGCTCGCGCGCTGCCGCCAATCCAGCCGCTCCGGCTCCGATGACCAGCACGGTTTCTTGCTTGCCCGTGTTGACGTTCGGAGCCTTGCGCAATTTCCTGAGCGCGGACCAAGCGCTAGCCAAAGCGCCAAATTTCAATGCATGTCGTCGATTCATCGCGCGGCGAAGCTCATGGGCTCAGTTTATCCTCTCTATTCGTCCCCGCCGCCTCGGGGGGAACTGTTTGGTGCTCGCTTCCATTGACTGGGCCGATTCTCGTCCAGCGCGCCTTCGCGACTGCTGCGACAGGTTTAGTACACTGTTTCACCCGCATTCATTGACTGGTCGAAGCTTCCCTAAGCCGGGCTGAAAAGTGGAGGCCCGTGCGGCCTAATGGGCTTGCGAAAACCCACGGAAGCTAGTCAGTTCACATTATGTCTTGCGAGCGGAAGCGCGGGAGCGTTGCAGGTACACCAGCGCGCCACTGGCGAGGACGATGCTCGACGGGATGAGCTGATGCCCTTGGACGAATACCATCGTCCCGGTTAAGAGCAGGACGATGATGAGAAAAGCGAGAGGCACAAAGGGGTAGCCGGGCACGGGAACGGCCGTCGCGCCCTCCCGTCGTCGCAATCGCAGTAGGCCGCAAACAGCTAAGGCTGTGAAGAGACTCAGGATCCAGCCGAGGTTGGTGAGTTGCTCGCGCAGCCCAGAGCTCCAAAGGATCGCGATGGCAAGTAGCACTTGGGTCCAAATTGCGGCAGCCGGTACCTGGCCCGTGAACGAAAGACGCTTCGGCAGGAATCCGTCCTGGGCCATTTGCGCAATGACGCGCGGTCCGATCATGACCAGTGACGAGATTGAAGTGACAAGCGCGACGGCTAGTACAGCGCGCACGAAGAATTCTAGGGATGGCCCTCCCAGGGCTGAGGCAGCGACTGCTGCGATGTCTTGTTTTCCGGCGAGCTCACCTAGTGGCGCCGCATAGACGAAGATGCCGTTGAGTGCGAGGTAGAGCAGGGTCACCAGTATCGATGCGAACAGCATCGAGCGCGGTAGAGTCCGGGCGGGGTCGCGCGCTTCGCCCGCAATGTAGACCGCGGCATTCCAACCCGAATAGCTGAGCGAGACCCACATCATGGTCACCGCGAAGGTCCCCAGCGAAAAGCTCGCGGGCTCAGCTACTGGTTGCGGCGTTAGCTGCGACGCTCCTAACGCAATCAAGCCCAGCAGCATGACGATCTTTACGAGTACGACCACGTTTTGAACGCGAGCACCCCGTTGGACGCCGCGGGTGTGTAGCAAACCAGCCAGCAGAATGGCCGCGCTGCCCACAAGGTCGGGGGGAATCCCCGCGGGGATCCATGGCGTGACGTAGGCCTGGGCGGCTTCGGCCGCAAAAGCGATCGCGCCGGTGAACCCGGCCCAGATCGACACCCACCCGGCGAGGAAGCCGACCGAGGGGTGCAGCGTGCGGGACAGGAACATGTACTCGC
>JAJDES010000368.1 GCA_029259675.1 Planctomycetota bacterium | reverse complement strand
TCAAGATGGCCGACCGCATCAAGCGTCTTTACGACCAGATGCCCTCGCCCAAGTACGTGATCGCCATGGGCGCCTGCGCAACCGGCGGCGGCCCCTACTACAAGTACGGTTACACGGTTGTGAAGGGCGTGGATCGCGTGGTTCCCGTGGATGTTTACATCGCCGGCTGCCCGCCCCGTCCGGAAGCCTTGCTCGAGGGCTTGATGAAGCTCCAGGACAAGATTCGCAACTCCTCCGTCATCCGCAAGCCGGCGCGCACGGCCTGAGCTGTCCAATGGATTTTCAAGCCATTCACGATCACCTGGCTGCGATCGGGGCCCCGGGGCTGCTTCGTGCGGACGAGCCGCGCGCTGCCGATCCCGAGGACAAGAAGGACAAGGGTCGCTCCGGCGATCCGTATGTCGTCGTCGATCCCGAGCGCATCGTCGAATTCCTTTTGGTTTGTCGCGACGATCCGAAGCTCGGCTTCGAACTGCTGGTCGATCAAACGGCGACGGATCCGGCCAAGGACTCGGAGGAATTCTGGGTCGGCTATCAGCTCCTGTCGGTCGCGTGCAAGCACCGCTTGGCCATCAAGTGCATCGTGCCCAAGGCCGCCGCAGTGATCCCCACGGTTGTGCCCGTTTATCGCGCCGCCCAATGGCACGAGCGCGAGTGCGCGGAGATGTTCGGCATCACGTTCGACGGTCATCCCGATCCGAGGCACATTCTGTTGCCTGACGATTGGATCGGTTATCCGCTGCGCAAAGACTACGAGTTCCCCAAGGAGTACCACGGCATCTCCTGCCAATAGGTCACTCGAATCCCGACTTTTCATGGACCAACAGCTGCAAGGTTCGATCACCCTGCCGGAGAAGCGACATACGCTTCCCAATGGCGAGCAGGAGTTCATGCTCGATGTCCGTACCCAGGACATGGAGCTGAACATGGGCCCGCAACACCCCGCGACTCACGGGGTGATGCGCATTTTGGTGCGTACCGACGGCGAGCTGGTTACGGGCGCTCAACCGCACCTGGGTTACCTGCACCGCTGTGCCGAGAAGATCGGCGAGAACGTCGAGTGGTTGCAGTATCTGCCCTACACCGACCGCTACGACTACTTGGCGGCGATGAACAACAATCTGGGTTACAGCATGGCCGTCGAGGCCGTGATGGGCCTGGAAATCCCGCGTCGGGCGGAAATGCTGCGCATGATTTGCGCCGAGCTAAACCGCATCGGCTCGCACTTGATCGCCTTCGGTACCTACGGCCTCGACCTGGGCGCGTTCACGCCCTTCCTGTACGCCTTCCGCGAGCGGGAGTGGATGATGTCGCTGTTCGAAAAGATCTGCGGCGCGCGACTTACCTATAGCTATATTCGCATCGGCGGCGTCTTTAACGACGCGCCCCCCGGCTGGCTGGGAGAGGTCAGCCGCTTCTGCGATGTGTTCGAGGAGAAGTGGAAGGAGTACTACGACCTTCTGATTCTCAATCAGATCTTTGTCGGTCGCACCGCCAATGTGGGTGTGATCAGTCCCGAGATGGCCTACGACTTCGGCCTTACGGGTCCGATGTTGCGCGGCTCGGGTATCGACTTCGACTTGCGCCGCGACTTGCCCTACAGCTTGTACGGCGAATGCTTCGCGGACGGCGGCTTTGACGTTCCTTTGGGTAAGGGCGAAAAGGGCGAGCTCGGCGACTGTTGGGACCGCATCTGGTGCCGCACCGTCGAAATGATGGAATCCATCAAAATCGTTCGCTGGTGCTTGGCCAACATTGAAGCCGGGCCCGTGATCGGTGACTTGCCCAAGGTTTTGCGCGTGCCCAACGGCGAAGCCTATGTCGGCATCGAAAACCCGCGCGGCGAGCTCGGTCACTACTTGGTTTCGGACGGCGGCAAGGTCGCCATCCGTTGTCGCGTGCGCGGACCGTCGTTCTGCAACCTCGCCGTTTTGGAAGAGATCCTGCCGGGGACCTTGCTCGGCGATAGTGTCGCGATCATCGGCTCCACGGACGTCGTTATCGGGGAGACCGACCGTTGAGCCCCATGAGCACTTTGAACAAAGTCGCAGGCCTTGCGGAGGCTATCAGTATTCCGGCAACAGATGTCGTTGCTGCGGCGGGAGCAGCTGCGGCTGCCGAGTCACCCGTTGTCACTGGAATGGCTAACGCTTCGGTTGAGGCGGCCTCGGTTGGAGGGTCGGGATCGAACCTGATTCACAAGCTCCTGCTCGATGCCCCGCGACCTGAATTTGTTCCCGATTGGGTTGTACCGCTCACCGCTGTCGCCATGGGCGTCGGAGTCGTTCTTGCGATCGTTTCCTTGGTGGCCATGAGCGGCACCTGGATGGAGCGCAAGGTTTCAGGCCACATTCAATGTCGCTTCGGACCCATGCGCGCCGGTTGGCACGGATTCCTGCAGCCCTTGGCAGACGGCATCAAGCTCCTGCTGAAGGAAGACTTGATTCCGCTCGGTGCCGACCGCGTGCTGTTCGTGATGGCGCCTGCGCTGGTATTGGCCAGTGTGCTCGGCGCCATGGCTGTGCTGCCGCTCGCGCCCGACTTTTACTTCGCCGACGCCAGCATGGGCGTTTTTGTCGTGCTCGCTCTGACGTCAACGACAACGATCGGCGTGATCATGGCCGGTTGGGCGTCGAACTCGAAGTGGTCGCTGTACGGCGCCATGCGCGAAGCTGCGCAGGTCGTGGCTTATGAGATTCCGCTCGGCGTCTCCTTGCTCGTGCCCCTGATGGTTGCCGGAACCTTCAACATGATTGAAGCCAGCGACGGTCAAGCCGGGGGCTTCGGACTGTTCGGGTGGTACATCTGGCCCTGGGTCAACCCCTTCATGATTCCGGCCGCCGTGCTGGTCTTCATCGCCATCTTGGCCGAAACCAAGCGCGCGCCCTTCGACTTGCCCGAAACGGAGTCCGAGCTGGTATCCGGCTTCTTGACCGAATACTCGGGCATCCGCTGGTCGTTCTTCTTCATGGAAGAGTACGCCGCGATGTTCCTCTACTCGGGCGTCATGGCCTTCTTCTTCTTCGGCGGCTTCCACAGCCCGCTGAC
>JAJDES010000367.1 GCA_029259675.1 Planctomycetota bacterium | reverse complement strand
CATGGCCGCCGCGGGCGACGTGGTCTTGGTGGCCGGCAAAGGACACGAAACCGTGCAGGAAATCGGTGGGCGACGCACGCCCTTCGACGACCGCGCCGTCGTGAGGAGGATTCTGAAATGATGAGCTTTTCACTGACCGATTTTTTGGCAGCGACGGGGGCCAAGCTCCTGCGCGGCGATGATTCATTGTCCTGCACGGGCGTGAGCACCGATTCGCGGCGCGACATGGGCGGGCGCCTGTTTCTCGCATTGTCGGGTCCGAATTTCGACGGCAATCTCTTCGCGAGCGCGGCGGTGGCCGCCGGTGCCGGAGCTCTGTTGCTGCGCGGCGACGCCAAGGATTCGTTGACTTCGATTCTGGCTGGTCAAGAAGACAGTTTCTTGCGCGATTGCAAAACGCCGATCTTGGTGCATCCCAATCCGCGTCGTGCGCTGGCGGATTTCGCCACATACCACCGTTCAGAGTTGAACATTCCCGTGGTCGGCATCACGGGCTCCTGCGGCAAAACCACGGTCAAGAACATCCTGCATCAACTCCTATCGGAGCACATGCGCTGCGTGGCATCGCCCGCGTCCTACAACAACGATATTGGAGTGCCCCTGACTTTGCTGGGAGCCGACGAGCAGAGCGAAGCTTTGGTCGTGGAGATCGGAACCAATAGTCCCGGGGAAATCGCATCTCTGTG
Organism: Planctomycetota bacterium; assembly: GCA_029259675.1. Lineage (GTDB taxonomy): Bacteria > Planctomycetota > UBA1135 > UBA1135 > JAJDES01. The sequence continues at coordinate 3,097 of JAJDES010000367.1, read as the reverse complement.
CCGCATTGCCAGGCCGACGGCGGGCGTCATTACCAGTATCGGAGTCTCGCACCTACAGGGCCTCGGTTCGATTGAAGGGGTGGCCCACGAAAAGGCGGACTTGGCGCGCTCGCTGCCCCCCGGAGGCTTCCTCGTGCTGCCGGCCGATTGCCGCTTCCACGAAGTCTTGCGCTCGGGCTGTGCGGCGCGCGTGATCACTTTCAGTGTTGAAGGTGAGGGCGATCTCAACGCCAGCGATTTGGTCTTCCACGGTGCCGGCAGCAGCCTGCGCGTGAACGGTTTCGAAGTGACCTTCGGGCTCTTGGGCAACCACAACGTTCAAAACTTGCTGGCGGCCTTGGCCACATGCTTGGGGCTGGGCTTCGAGTTGGAGGCTTTGTTGCCGAGCATCAGTCGCTTAAAGGGCGGCCGCCAACGCATGGAGCGCATCGAATTGGGCGAGCTGTGCGTGCTCGACGACAGCTACAACTCCAATCCTGACTCCGCCAGCGCCGCCGTGCGCGTTCTATCCGGTTTGCACGGCCACGCTCGACGTGTGCTCGTTCTGGGCGACATGTTGGAGCTGGGCGATCAATCTGCGAATTTGCACCGCGCCATCGGACGCGAAGCGGGCCGCGCCGACCTGGACTTGTTGATCACAGTGGGGGCCGAGAGTCGGCAGTCTGCGGCGGGTGCCTGCAAGGCCGGCATGTCCTCAGATTCCGTACTTAGCTTCGACGACGTGGCCTCGCTCGAGCTCGAAATCAAAGACCTGGTGCGCGCCGGTGATGTGGTCCTGGTCAAGGGCAGCCGCGGCATGCATCTGGAGCGTTTGGTCGGAAGGTTGCGCGAGTGGGCGCAGCAGGGAGTGGCCTGATGATCCCGGGACTCTTTGACGACATCCTGGGCGTACGCCTGTTCGGCTATATCTCCATTCGTGTGGCCATGGCGGCGCTGACGGGTTTCGCGCTGGCACTGTGGTCGGGCAAGCACACGATTGCATGGCTCAAGTCCCATCGTGTGCGCGAGAGCAATTCGATCACCGGCTCGGAGGATTTGGACAAGCATTCCGAGCAAGCGGGCAAGGGCGACACTCCGACCATGGGCGGCAGCTTTTTGGTGGCTTCCCTACTCGCCGCAGTGCTTTTGTGGGCGCGTCTCGACAATCCCCATGTGGTGCTGGGTGTGTTTCTCGTTGCCGGCATGGCGGCCGTGGGCTTCGTTGACGATTACTTCAAACTGACCGTGGACGGCTCGAACGGCATCAGTCGCCGCTCGAAAATGATCGGCTTGAGCGTGGTCAGCGCCGCGGTGCTGCTGGCCCTCGTTTACTACGCCACGATCAGTGGACGCGACACGCTGCTGGACCTCTACCCGCCCTTCTTTAAGGACGCGCGCATTCCCCTCGGAGCCTGGGGCCTCGTCGGCCTGGCACTGTTCTTAGCGTTTGAGTGGTTCGTCGTGGTGGGCAGCGCCAATGCCATCAACATCACCGACGGCATGGACGGCTTGGCCGCCGGCTGCCTGATCATCTCGGGTCTAACGCTATCGATCTTCTGCTATGTGACCGGGCGTCCCGATTGGACCAACTACCTGAATCTGCCCCATGTGGTGGCCGCTTCGGAGATGGCTGTTGTCGGCGGCGCGTTGTGCGGAGCTTGCATGGGCTTCCTCTGGTACAACGCTTTTCCCGCCAAGGTGTTCATGGGCGACTCGGGTTCGCTGCCGCTGGGTGCGCTTTTGGCCTGGATGGCACTGGTTTCCAAGCAAGAGTTGGTCTTGCCGCTGATCGCCAGCGTGTTTGTGCTCAACCTGCTTTCAAGCTGGCTGCAAACCGCATGGTTTCGACGTTCGGGCGGCAAGCGGTTGTTCACGCTGGCACCCTTGCACCACGGCTTGAACATTAAAGGCGGCGTGTTTCAGGCCGGCGCCGAACCTTGGCACGAAGTCACGGTGGTGATTCGCTTCTGGATTCTGGCCGCCTGTGGGGCGATGGCCAGCTTGGCACTCATGAAGGTTCGCTGATATGGGCCGTGCACGTACAACAGCTCCGCATCCCGGCCAGCTGACCTTCAGCAGTTGGCTCGAAAGCCTACCGCGTCGGGCGGAGGCCAGCGATCCGCACATCCCGGCCATGGGCTTGTTCGGGACGGTTCTCGGTCTGATGGCCGTGGGAACCCTGATCCAAGCCAGCTACGACGCAACCGTGCTGGGGGCGGATGCCTTCCAGGGAGCCTTCCTGCGCCAAATCGCCGAGCGTTGCGTGGCCGTCTTCGCGCTACTGCTGGCCTACCGCGTGGGACCGCGGGGATTGCGTCGCTTCCTACCCCTTTTGACCCTCGGCGCCGGAGTGCTGTTGGTCCTGTGTTACATCGAGCCCTTTTCGGTGGTCAAGAACGGCGCACGCCGCTGGGTGACCCTGGGGTCGATTCCCTTTCAGCCGTCTGAATTGGCGCGCATCGTGCTCGTGCTTTGGATTGCCGACAGGTGCGTGCGCCTGGGAACCGGTCTGCGCAGTTTCAAGCGCGGCGTCGGTCCCATGCTGGCCCTGACCCTGACGTTCTTCACACTCGTTCTGTGCGAGACCGATTTGGGTGGCGGCTTGCTGATGTTGATCTGTGCACTTTCAACCATGTGGGTTGGCGGTGCGCACATTTTGCCCGTGGCCGTCAGCTTGATGGCCGTCGGCGGCGGCGCGATCACCGGAGCCAGTGCGTTCATTCCCTACGTGGGTGAGCGCGTGAGCATGTGGCTCGGTCGCGTTGAAAACGCTCAAGTCATCGACGCAACGCGCGCACTCGGCGCGGGCGGCCTGTTCGGCTTGGGACTTGGGCACGGGACAGCGCGCGTCGCGGGCGTTCCCTACTTGTCCTCTGACTACGTCTTCGCGCAAGTCGGTGAAGAGCTCGGCCTGTTCGGCATGTTGCTCGTGCTCGGCTTGATCTTAAGTTTCCTGTGGTTTTCTCTGCGCCTCGTGCTTTCAATTCGCGATCGTTACGAAGCCTTGGCGGCCTTCGGTCTGCTTGTTTCCGTCGGACTTCAAGCCATGCTCCACGTTCAAGTGGTTTCTGGCTTGGCTCCTCCGAAGGGAACGACCCTGCCCTTCCTTTCCGATGGG
>JAJDES010000366.1 GCA_029259675.1 Planctomycetota bacterium | reverse complement strand
GACCGGAAAGAGCTGGTCCACCGTGGGCAAGGTTTTGCGAATGTAATCCGCATCCTCAAAGGTCAGGCCATAGCGATCCTTGAACTGCGTATCCCCGCTCGGTTTAGCCTCCTGGGGCGGCTTGACCGAATTGACGATGATGTTGGTGACACCGAGTTCCTTGATGCGCGACAGGATCTCGTGCCGCGCTCCCTCACCTACCGAAAGCATCGTGATTACGGACCCGACGCCGAAGATGATCCCCAGCATCGTCAGGAACGAACGCAATTTGTTGCGCATCAAATTCTTCAGTCCGAGGCTGAAGATTTCGAACAGGCGCTCGATCATTGCGCCGCCATCTCCTCGCTCAAACGATCGCTCAGTTCGTGCCCCTTGGCCGTATCGCCCTGCATGCACCCATCCATCAGCTCCACGACTCTAGGCAAGCTTTCGGCAATTTCCGGGTTGTGCGTCACCATGATGATGGTGCGACCCTGCTCGTGAAGTTCGTGAAAGAGCTTGAGAACCTCTTCTCCGTTCTTCGAATCCAAATTTCCCGTCGGCTCGTCGGTAAGAAGCAGCGCGGGAGCATTAACCAATGCCCGGGCGATGGCGACGCGCTGGCACTCCCCGCCCGAAAGCTGTGTGGGGTAGTGCGTCAAACGATGGGACAGGCCCACGGCCTCAAGCAGCTCCTCGCAGCGCGCGTGACGTTTGCGGCGCGGCGTATGGTTGTAGAAAAGCGGCAACTCCACGTTTTCCAGAACTGTTTGCTGAGCGATCAAATTGAAAGACTGGAAGACAAAACCAATCGAACGATTGCGCACCGTGGAGAGCTGATCGTCGTTCAAGTGCGAAACGTCCGTGCCGTCCAGTAAGTACGCGCCCTCGGTTAAGCGATCCAAGCAACCAAGAATATTCATCAGCGTCGTCTTGCCCGAACCCGAAGCACCGACAATGCCCACGAACTCACCCTTGGCAATCTCCATGTCGATGCCGTGCAAAACCTCCAGTTGGGCCTCGCCCATGCCGTAGGACTTTCGGATGCCGCGCAGGGACAGGAGCGAATCGGGATACTCCATCAGCTATTGCCGCCCACCATGGCGGCCAATCCCGATCCGGGCATGCCGCTGTCGTCGTCCTCAGATTCCGAAGCCTCTTTCTCGCTACCAAAGCCGGTATCCACGCCCTCGGTGCGCGGGTCGTACAGCAAGACTTCTTCGCCTTCCTCAAGTCCCGAGACAACTTCCACGAAGTGCGAGTTGTTCTTGCCCACTTCGACGATGCGCTTCTCGCCGACCCCATTGACGTGAACGAAACTGAAGTACTCCCCCGACTCGGAAATCACGGAGTGGATCGGAACGTGCACGACATCTTTCAAGACCTCCACTCGAATCTCGGCCTTGGCCGTCACGCCCGCGCGCAATTCGATTTCGACCGGCTCCATGTCGATTTCGACCCTGAACGTCTTGTTGGATTCATCCGTCCAGTTTTCGGAAGAAGCTACCGTTGCGATCTCGGTCACCTTGCCCGGAAAGACCATGCCCTTGTGGGTTTCGATCGTCACGACGACATCCATCTCTTTATCGACCAAATCGATGTCGGCCTCGTGAACATCGATCAGTACTTGCATTTCGCGCAGATCCGGCAACGTGATGATCGTGTTGCCCTGGTGAACGCTATTGCCGACTTTCACGTTGTCGCGCGTCCAGTAGCGAGCCGGGTCTCCGTAATGAATGATTCCTGGAATAGGGGCGACAATGGTCATGGCCTCCAATTCCTTTTTCTCTTCGGCCAATTGCGCCTTGGTGCGCTCCACATGACGCTTGCGCTGGGTCAGGTTGGCCTCTTTCTGCTTTAGATTGATGCCGGACTTGATCTTTGCATTGTCCAATTCGCGCTGGGCATCCTTCACGTCCGACTGTTTTTGAGTCAGATCCATTTTGTAGCTGTAGGTTTCATACAGCTCGAGTTCGCGATCCGCGTTTTCTTCGTTGATCTCCGCTTCGCGCAATTTGATGCGCTCTTCCTCGACCTGAATCTTGGTCATGAAACCCTCAGATTCCAGCGCCGGAACTTGCTCGAATTGTTCGCGCGCACGCTCGTGGGCAGATTCCGCCTTTTCCCGTGCAAGCTTCAATTTACGCAGCTCATTCGGTGACTCGCCCTCGCGAAAGCGTTCCAGCACGAGCTTGGCCAGATCGAGTTTGAGTTCGGCCTTTTCCACCGAAGCCACGTTGTCGCGTTTTTGAATTTCGAGTTCGGCGACGGCAGCTTCCAATTCCGATTCATACTGAATCAGCCTGTTTTCCTGCTCGTTGATTTTGGTCTCAACATCGGTCTTGTCGAACTCGACCATAAGGTCGCCTTCTTTGACTAGCTCGCCCTCCTCCACCAACCAAGTGATGGTTCCATGACCGCGAAATTCGGGTGAGATTTCCTCCGAGTTCTTGGCCTTCAGGTAACCGTTTTCCGTGACGCCGATTTCCAGATCGCCACGCCTGACTGAAAAGAGAGCTCCGGGCGAAATGGTCGACTCGGCCTCTTCGGAGTTCCCGATGTAGCGCCACCCCAGTCCGCCCGCGGCGGCCAGGATCCCGAGTGTGATGATGAGTAGCTTCATTCGGTCCACATGCCTTTTTCGTCAATGAACAGGATGCCCAGGTTGCGCAGCAGAATTAGGCGCGAGATCTCGTAATTCACTTTTTCTCGAATCAGCCGGTTGCGCGCATCAAGCAAGGATTGTTGAGCTTCAACAACATCGCGGTTGCCGACTTCTCCTTGCTCGAATCGCAACTGAGCGATTTTCAAGTTTTTTTGCTGATCGACAATCAACTCATTTTGAATGTCAAGTGTCTGCTTGCGTCGTTTGAGTTCGCGAAAAGATCCCTGGATGCCGATCACCAAGTTATCTCTAAATTGGTCGAGGTCGCGCGTCGCACGGGCTTGACCAATTTGAGCACGCCGATAGGCATTGCGCTCGTTCAACCGATCGTCAGCCAATACGAGACTAAGTCCCACGGAGTAGCTGTCGGTTTCAAAAGTCTGATCACCAAAATTCGTATCGGGCCCACCCGAGGTGTTGTAGTCAAAACTCAGGCCCAAGTCCGGAAGCAAGCGATTGGCCGAATTGCGCACCGCTCTGCGCGCATCCTCCAATTGCTCCGTGCGGTTCTTGAGGTCGAGCCTATTGGCGAGCGCGATTTCGATGGCGGAATCCAATTCGTAATTGAGTAGTTCCAGCGTGGGCGAAGAGGGGTCGATTTCGATGGCCGCTTCGACCGGCAAACCGAGGAAAACCTTGAATCGATCGCGAACCAGGCGATATCCCTCCACTGCCTCGATCAAGTCACTCTTGGCCGTAAGCTGATTCCGCTTAGCACGCAAAACGTTCAAGTTGCTCGTGCGACCAACCTTGTAAAGCGCATCCGCCTGTGCCAATGCGAACTCAAAACCCAACAGGTTTTGGCGCACGTTTTCAATCGACTGCTTTTGCTGAACTAGATCGTAGAAGCGCCGGGCGACGTCGATTGAGAAATCCTCGCGAAAGAGTTCAAAGTCGCGAATCGCGTAGATCAAGCTGCGTTCGGCTTGGACCAAATTTTCGATGGTCGGCTCGACACCGGCTCCCCTCAAGAGCGGTTGAGTCAAGCGAATGCTCGCACTGGTTGAGTACGTTGCGTCGGCATCATTGGCGTCATCTAGGGAACTGACACCATTGATCGAAATGTTGCCGCCCCAGGGTAGATTTTGAGTAACGGTCGCGCTCAAGTCAGCCCCGTGTGCCCAAGGAGCCAGGTTGGCATCCGCGAAAAGGTAATTTAGAGCCGTCGTCAATTGCGGCGCAAACACATCTCGCTGATCTACCAGAGTGAGGGCGCTGAGGTAGAGCCCCTCAAGGCGAAACGTGTAGTCGCGATTGGTATGGACCGCAATCTCAAGAGCGTCCGCCACAGTAAGGACGCGCGGCTCGCCGTGGCGCTTCCACAGATCGCCTTCACCCGGAAGGAGGGCCGGTTCGCCACTCCCCGTCGTGGCCCCCGATGCCTCGGTTTCGACTTCGGGATAAAGGACCTCTTCCCTACGCCGGCCCAGGGTCCTTTCCGCACCTTTGCTCAATTCTCGCTCCACACTGACGTCCGCCCGGCGCGCGTAGTCCTCAAGCGAGCAGCCGGGCCCAATGACCCCCAGCAAGGAGCAAAACAAGTAGCAAGTAATGGTGCGATGCTTGGCGGCGATCAAAGCGACGAAAACTCCTCGACGTGCGGATTGCGAAATCGGACCCATGGCGAGCGGCAAGCGAGAGCATGAGCCATACGACACCTGAGTCGAATCCCGCCCCAAGATGCCGTTTACTCTTACATCTCGTGTGACGGCTGGCACGCGCCTGTTCTTTCGGCCGCACCCAAAACCCCTCTCCAGCTCCCCCATGTTGAACTACGTCGCCGAGTAATAGGACGGTTTTCCCGCTCGTGTGTATTTCGTTGATCCGTCCTGGAAACGAAAAGGCATGTAAAAACTCTGAAGCTCCCAGCAAAAGTCGGCCCAAATCCGCCGCTCGCCGCTTCGGCTCTGCTGCAGCCGCTCACAATCGCTGATCTTCGGCCCCAAGCTGCCAGCACCCCTAACGAGTTCGGGCAGAGCCAGCTACTGAGAAAATCGGGCGCCGTAGGCCCCTGTGGTCCGAAACCTCAGATTTCTGCTGTGACGCCAAGCAACCCTTTTGCCAGGCGGCGGGGCCAAGTTCGCCGGGGATCCATCCCCGGACACCGATCCAATCCTCACGCCGCCGGATCCGTAGCGCTCCCCGTGGCCAACCATGGGGTCCGAACTGAGCACCGAGGAGGTCATCGAGGTGGCGCTCTGTCGGTCGCGCAACTGGGCATTCCTCACGATCAGCTGGCCCCGAAACGGGTTCCCCGGATCAGATCTATGGGGATGCCGATTTCCGCCACCTGAATACGGCCCGCGAGCCTGGGGCCTTCGCCGCAGAGCAAGCCCGGCTTGTGGGCCACGAAGGTAACGGTGCAAATGGCGGCCAAAGCATCACCCAAGACTTGTCCCGAATCCGCATCCAACCCGCTCGGCAGATCCACCGCAAAAACCGGTTGGCCGCTGGCACGCACTCCGGACAAGAGGTTCAGGTGAAAGTCGTCGAGGGGCCTGGCCAATCCCGTTCCGAATAGGGCATCCACAACCAGACAGCAGCGCGACAACGCGAGCAACCACGACTTCAATTCCGGATTGGGTCCCAACTCGCCGACCGGTTGCCCCAGATCCCTCCAAAGCTGAGCGTGAAGTCGAACATCTGCGGATGCCCGCTCCAAAACTGAGAGTTTGGTGGAGAGAAATAACTGAACTTCGTAGCCGCGATTGTGAAGCGTGCGAGCAATGGCGAAGCCGTCTCCACCATTGTTGCCGGGGCCGCAAAGCACGACGACCAAGCCCCGCGGTTGAAGGTTGGCGATTGCATCGGCGCAAGCTCGAGCTGCATTCTCCATCAGCAGTGCTGATGGCACGCCGCGTTCCTCGATCGCCAGTCGATCCAACTCCCGCACTTGGCTGCGGCTCAACATCCGTGGCTCCATGCCGGCAAGCTAGTCTTTATTGCAGCGGGACTGCAATGCTTGGGGTCGTTGCCCAGCTTGCCCTTCGTTCGCAGCCCCCGAAGCCCCAAGCGGTGGCGGGCACCCGGCCCGGGCTCATTCCATTTGCACCTCCGCCAGCTCGCCGCCGCTCGAATCGGCTAGGCGCCTCCAATGGCGCACGAGTCCGCCCGGCGCATCCACGAGCACGATGTCAAATGCAATGCAGCGCAACCGATTCGCCTCGATCAGTTCATCCATCATGAGCTCCAAGTTCCAACGCCTCCCGCCCGTGGGAGCGCCGTCGGTCATGATCACCAAGCTGTCCACGAGGGGATCTCCCAAGGCCTCCGCTATGGCTGCGCAAACATTGCCCTGCCCGCTTTCTCGATTCGATTGAAACCAGTGCAACGCTTCCTTCTTTAACTTTGGGCGCCCGACCTGGAGTTCATCGCGCCAGGGGTGTGGCTCGCCGGTGTACGGCACCAAATTGAATTTGGACGCATCGGCTAACTTGCCGAGCGCACGCTCCAACTCCCGATCCGCGAATTGCTTGCGTGTAAGACCGTCCTCGCGGGCATTCCAGAGCGAGCCCGAGAAGTCCACCAGGAATGACAAGCGATCCGAAAGGACGGGCAGCCCGTCGAACACTTCGCTGCCGATTTCATCGTCGCGTCGGATCGGCACGGGTCTCCAATCATCGGGCAACCTCGCGGCCCAAGCCTGCCAGGGCCGCGGATTCAGGCCATACCTCAAGCCTGAGTTTCGACGCAGGACCGACACCACTCTCCAACGCAGGCGCAAGCGCTCTTCACTACTCAAGGTGCCCGCCAGTGCCAGCATGTCGGCTGCATTCCCGCATGCACCAAGCATGCCGATGCATGCCGCGCGCACGCTCGGCTCAGGGTCGCGCAGCAGTTGGCGTGCGAAGGATTGCGCCGGGGAACTTTCGGAGCTTGATTGCCCGGAGACCAGCAAGAGCGCCGCACAACGCAGTTCCGGCCTTCTGCTATCTTTCAAGGCCCGCAAGAGCAATTCATCGAGCTCCTCGCATTGCATGGCTGCCAGGGCGAACAACGCGCGCGCCCGCACGGCCGGCTCCCGATCGTGTTCCAGTCGCTTGCACAAAGCCGCCTTCAACTTCCCCTTTTCGTCATCCGGCAGGGCGGAACGCTCGGCCAGCCGCTCGATACTCCAGCACACTGTTGAGCGCACGGTTTCCTCGCTATCGCCCAGGGCACGAATCCAAGCGGACAGTTCCACCGCACTTTGAAAACGCCCCAGAGCCTCCGCCGAGCGACGGCGGATCCAATCATCCTTGGCGCGCAAACCCTGGCGACCAAGAAGACCCTTGAGCACAACGGGACTGGCGGATTCGCCCAACCTCAGCTGAGCTTGATCCGCAACTCGGCCGTCGGCGTCCGCGAGCGCTTCGAGAATCATCGACCACGCATCATCGCCACCCAAGCGAGCCAAGCCATTCACAGCAGTGCGGCGTTTGCTGGGATCGGAGTCGTTGAATTTGCGGCGCAACTCCTCCAGCTCTTTTTTGGTGCTGCGACGATCCGGAATGGAATTCCAAAGCTGCGAACAGCGCCCCGACTTCAACGGAGTCTCTTGCGGGTTTGATTCGAAGTTCTGTTCTGCCTTCCGCTCTTCGCCCCCGCCCCATCGCAGCTGCATGGCCCGCGCTCGCAGCCGTACTCTGGAAGCGGTCCCAAAGTCCCCAAGATTCCACACTCCAAGCGCCCGCGGATTGCTTGCCATGGCTACCAGGGCCAACCCGAACAGTAAACAGGAAGGCAGCAACCCACGCCCCAAATCGACTGGGAAGCCGAATTTTGATCGCCGCTCCGGCGCCCCCTCGGCTGCGCCCCAAGACCCGGCAGCAGTCCGGCTCTCAGCTCGACCATCGGCCCGATTCCCGGCCTGGTTTCCGTTGGGACAGGTGGCCCTGTAGGTGGCGCCGCACTCGGCTGGGTATCCGGGTGCGCACCCGGTCGCGCAATCGATTCGGGAAATTGCGCTGTGCCTGTAGAATCTCGGTCGCCGGGCTACCCGCGCCCGGGCCGCCCGCGCCCGAATGAAGGCCCGAATGACGCGGTCGATCGCCCCGGCAATATCTTTCGCACATGGACGCACTCCGCTGGTGGCCAATAGTCGTCCGGTCCACTTCCCAGTTCTTCCGCAACTTCGCCCCATCGTTCCCCCCCTGCTTGTGAGTTCGGTCTGCATTCGCTTCGCATGACTGACTCACCCGCCCTGGGTTGCCGATTTTCGAACTTAATTTTCCATGAAGCTCACTCGCACCCTTCCGCTCCTGCTCGCCATCCTCAGTCTTCCTGTTCTCTTCGCACAGGATTCCACCACTGAGCAAGACAAGCCGAGTGAGCATCCCTTCCTTTGGAGCATCGAAAAGGCCGGCTCCGATGCTCCCACGTCCTATTTCTTCGGAACGATCCACGTTCCCGACGAGCGCGTTCTAAATTTGCACTCGGTTGTTACTGACGCTTTGGATCAAGCGGACGCGTTCTTCGCCGAACTCGACTTCGACAACCCCGGCACCAACATGATGTCGCGCATGCAGCTACCCTCCGGCGCGACACTGTCTGAGATTCTTCCCGAAGACCTGACGGCGCGCATCGACACTTACTTGAAGAAGCGCGGATTGGGTTTGTCGTTTTTCCAAGGCACCAAGGTTTGGGCCCTGATGCTGACGCTAACGCTGCTGGATCAACAGGAGCTGTTGAACGAACTCGGTGCGCTCGACCAGGTACTTTACGAACGCTCGAAGGAGGCCGACAAGGTTGTCGGCGGGATCGAGACCTTTGACGAACAAATCGATGCGTTGGACGGCTTCACGGAAGCAGAGCAGATCATCATGCTCACGGAGCTGATGAATGAACTCGAGGAATCCGAAGAGAAGGACGAAAATGCCCTCGAAAGCCTGATTCAATCCTACTTGGCCGGCGACCTCGAAAAGATGTACGAGGACTTTGCCAGCGACTACAAGGAAGAGCATGCCGAACTGCAGGAGAAATTCCTGGAGCGCATGCTTTGGGAACGCAACTTTCGCATTGCAGAGCGCGTGGACACAAAGCTCGGCGAGCAAACGGACAAGAGCTTCTTCTTCGCCTTTGGAGCGGCGCACTTCGCCGACGAAAAGGGCTTGATCAAGCTGCTGGAGAAACGCGGCTACACGATTACGCGCATAGTGCCCACGCCCGTGCGCTGAGGCCCGCGCAACGAGGTAGATCGGACTGTTCTTTCAGGCAGCGAGGATCCGATTTGTACGCGGCCGCGAATCCGCCGCTCATCGACAGAGTTCATGCACCTCGCACGCGGAGCGGCTCAGTTCGCCGTGCCCCTGGCCTTGTTCACCTTATGACGCCGCTCGACGAGGGTCGCTTTGCGCTTCTTCGGCTTGGCGTCGCGCACTTCAATCGCACGATCTTCAAAGAAGTCGGCGCCGGTACCCATGTCCATTTGCTCGAGGAATGCGTTTTGTGCGGGCTCTTCACCTGCGTAACGGTGAGTTCCACCGATGCGCCTACCGAAGATCTGTCCCAAGTTGCGCACTCCCAGTCGGAAGTCATCGAGCATGCCGTAGCCCGAGACTACAGCGTGCTGGTACCAGAGAAAGGCCAGTAGCGTCCAATCGTAAACCGGGTTGCGCGGCAGCTTGGCCATCTTTTTGACCAGCGGAATTCCGCCGGGCAAGTAAACCGCCAAGTTGAAGAGCTTTTGCAAATTGACAACTTCGCGCAGGTCCTCGCGCAGCATTTGTGAATCGCTTTGCAAGGAGGGGCCGATGTCTTTGCCGATCTCAACCCGATTCTCTTCGAAGTCCTCGCGGCCGAGCTGCGTGGACTTGAACGGTCGATAGATCAAGACGGTGCAACCGTTCGGCTTCAAAACCTGGTTGGCGCGCACCGTATTGAACATGTCCTCCAGGCTTTCGGCCGGAGAGCCCATCATGTTGTTGGTGCGGTAGGTGATCTTGTGCTTGCGCAACAGCGGCGGGATCGTATAGACGACGTCATCGGTGTAACCCTTGCCGTACACGCGCGTGCGCACATCCTCCGAACCCGACTCCAACCCGAATTGCACCGATTTGCAGCCGGCGACCGACAGGTTGCGGATGTCGTCTTCGTTCAGATAGTTGATGTTGACGTTGCAAGCAAAGGGCAAGCCGACGCGCTTGGGCCACTTCTCGGCGAACTCTTCCATCCAACCGTGCTTCATGTTGAGCGCGGCGTCGCCGAAGTTGACCATTCGAAATTGCGGATAGCGGGCGACGATGTCGCTCATCTCATCGCACAGATAATCCACCGACTTGGTGCGGTTGAAACGCTCATTCGACCCGCCCGAGATCCACTCCTTCTTCATCAAGCCGACGGAGCAGTAGGTGCAAGAGTTCTGACAACCGCGACTGGCGTGAACTTGCATCACACGCTTGTTGCGCAGGAATGAGTACCTGTAAAACAGGTCCACGTCCGGGAACGGCAGGGAATCCAGATCCTGGATCGCTGGCCTGATCGGGTTTTGGAAGGGCTTGCCGTCCAATAGCACACCGACGTTCGGAATCGAATCAATCGAGCGTGCAGCTTGCCAAGCTTCGACCACATCGAGCATGGCGTACTCAGCCTCGGCCTTACAGGTCGCATCGACGTATTCCTCGTCGTGCAAAATCTCGATATCAAATGACGGGTGCGGCCCGCCCATCAGGACCTTGAGGTGCGGCAACTCCTCGCGCCAACGCAATACGTGGTCGCGCGCCCAGCCCTCCTGTCCGGTGGTGGCGTAAATGCCAACCACATCCGGCTGCCAAGTCAGCACGGTGTTGTAGAAATCCGAATCGAGAGTCGAGATGAAGCAGTCCGTTTGGTGTCCGTGCTGTTTCAGCACGGACGACAGGACCTTGATGCCTTCAAACTCGTGACAAGTTGTGACTATGAATGCAACGCGTGCCAAATGGTTGTCTCGCAGTTCGGGACGTGTAGGGAGTACGTGGAGAAGAATCCTGGGCGGCGTGACTCAATCATGCCGGAGTGAGAGGGTGGCAGTGGATTGAATTCGGATCGAGTTGCACTCGAAGCGGGCCGACAGGGTTCTTCTTTGGTTCTTGCTTGTTCGCTCTGGGAGTTGCCTACGGCCTGCTGGGCCGAGGATTGGTTCGTCGTGAAGTGCTTTGTAATGGCTCAACGCCAGTCGACCTTGGGATTCATGCTCCCCTTGGGGTCGCTTCCGGTCGGAAAGATTCTGACGCAGCTTTTCCGCAATTTGGGGCCTGACATTGGGCTTCAGGTGAAAAACTAGCCGGGGTTTCGATGCGAGACTCCAAACCGCGCCATTGTCTGCGCTTAGGAGGCCCGAATGGTGACTGAAAAGGAACACGGATTCTAAACGGCTTGGACCGGGCTGGAGTCCGGGCGGGTGTCCCCGTTTGAACTCGCTGCGGGCAGCGCGCCCAGGGGAACTCCGCAGCAGGTTTCCCAGTCCAACCCTCCCGTGAAGGGGAGCTTTGGAGGTATCCTACCACAGTCCTGGAGCCCCTGAAGGCCAGCGGATCCCTACCCGCTGCCCTCGGACGGCCCCGGCCGCCTGTGAGTTCCCAGCTCTGACTCGATTCAGACTGGAGGCTCAAATGCCAGGATCGTCGAACTCTCGGCGTCCCCGGCAGCTCCCCAAGCATCTAAGCAGCTGGTACCGACGGCAGTCGCACACTACGTACACCCAACGGCCACGCTCACCCCACCAACTCGCTCAGCCCTGCCAGCAACCCGTAACGCACATCGTCAAAAACAGCAGCCCTACTTGCTGTGCTCACCCCCTCTCGTATTGGCCCTCTCAGGCGGGCGCAGTGCTGGAGCAATTGCCCCGCTCCAGTGCCGCTCCACTAACGCCCCAGGTTTCCCAATTGAAACCGAAACCGGTTCCAACCGATGCAGCCCCGAGCTTCACCTGCAGTGAAGTCCGTGCATCCGAGGCACCGACCCGGAGTTGAACATGCTTCGAACCGCTCTGGTCCAGACCTACCACCCCTACACACAATTCACCCACGTGCACCCGCTGGGGATCATGATGATCTCCGCAGTAGCGCGCCAACGCGGACACGACGATTGTCACATTCTCGACATGAAGGTCGAGGATTGGACGCCCGAGCGCTGTGTTGACGAGTTGCTCGTGCTCAAACCAAAGGTCGTCGGCCTCTCGGCCATGACCTACGAAGCCGGCTGCATGCACGAGGTTGCCAAGCTGATCAAGTCCAAGCTTCCGGGCGTGATCGTCGTATGCGGCGGCCCGCACCCTTCGGTGGCGGACGAGGACGTGATGAAAGACGACAGCGTCGATTTCGTAGTGCGCGGCGAAGGTGAATTCGTCTTTGCCGACGTGCTCGATGGAATCGACCAAGGTCGCGAGGATTGGACCGAATGCAAAGGTTTGACCTGGCGCAATGAAGCGGGCGAAGTCGTGCGCAACGAAGACAGACCGCCGCCGGCGGAACTGGACGAATTGCCCTTCCCCTCCTGGGACTTGGTCGATCACGAGAAGTACCACAAGGTGCCCCGCGGCGGCGTGATCTACGCCCACAAGGAATTTGCGACGATGTTCTCATCGCGCGCTTGTCCCTGGCGCTGCACCTACTGCCACAATTCCTACGGCAAGACCTTTCGCGAGCGCTCGGCCGAGCACGTTTTGGCGGAAATCGATTTGCTCGTCGCCAACCACGGCATTCGAGAGATCGTCTTCATGGACGACATCTTCAATTTCCGTCCCGAACGCGCGAAGAAAATTGCGCGCGGCCTGATCGAGCGCAAGTACGGCCTCAAGCTGACCTTCCCGAACGGCTTCCGCGGCGACATCCTCGACGAGGAGTTGGTCGTGCTCTTGAAAGAAGCGGGCATGTATCGCTGCATGATCGCCGTCGAGAGCGCGGTGCCCCGCATTCAGAAGGTCATGAAGAAGAATCTGCGCATCGAAAAGGTGCGCAAGATTGTCGAGTTCACTGCCAAGCAAGGCGTGATGGTTCACGGCGCATTCATGCTGGGCTTCCCCTCGGAAACCGAAGAGGAAATGCGCGCAACCATCGACTGGGCTTCCTCAAGCCATTTCCACACGGCGGCCTTCTTCCGCGTGATTCCCTTCAAGGGCACCGAATTGTTTGAACAAGTCGAGCACGCCGGCTTTGACTTGCCCACCGATTGGTCGGCCTACGAGCCCTACCAAACGGAAATCAATCTCTCCAAGGTTGAGGAAAGCAACATCTTGCGCATGCGCAAACTCGCCTACCGCAAGTTCTATTGGAGCCCCACGCGCATGTGGCGCCTGTTCAAGTTGATCCCGAACAAGGCCAATATGCTGCCCTTCCTGGCGCTGCTCTTTGCCCGCCGCGCCTACGCGCGTTGAACCAGTTGAAAGCCGAGTAGAGATCGCAGCAGCCGCTCCTGGCGCTTGCGCTGCCCCCTTGCGGAGCGGTGTGAGCATGGGTGCCGCCGCGCGCACGTGCGGGTCACAGCATTGGGGCCACAGGTGCGGGGCGAGCAGTGATTCAGCCTCTACTTCGCCCTACCACACTCACGCGGCACACGCGCCCCAGCCCCCGTGTGGTCGTCAAGGCGTGTAGGGTGACGGCAGACTGGGCTCGTAGGGCTGTCCGTGCTGCGCCACATACTTCAGCTCGAACTGCAGTTCGACCAGAGCCACTTCCTCCGCCGGGCTTAATAAACCTTCGCGCAAGAGATCGGCCTTCTCGAAGGGGTCCAGGTAAAGATCGTAGAACTCCTGCCCATTCAATTGTTCGATGAGCTTGTAACGCCGGTTGCGTATTGCCTTGCGATCGACGTACAGCTCCTGACCGACCCCCTTGGGATTGAAGCGCTCCGAGTAGAGAGCCTTGCGCAGGGAACTGATGCTGGGATCGAGCAAGTAAGGCACGAGGCTGATCGAATCGAATTCAACTTCCGGCAGGGCGCGCTCGAGATCCACCTGCGCCAATTCCGCCACGCTGGCGAAGATGTCGGTCACGTGCACCAACCCGAGGCACTTGCTGCCGGGCTGGCTCACGATTGGACTGCGCACAATCAGCGGCACATTCACGCCGCCCTGATAGAGCGAGCCCTTTGATTGATAGGAGTGGTAGGGCGGCCCAACCCAGGCGCCCTCGGTGCCGTTGTCCCCCACCAGAATGATGGTGGTGTTGTCGATTACGCCGCCGATGCCGATCAGCAGCTCTCCGATCGAGCGGTCCATGGCCTCGACCATCAATTTGAAGGCCGCCCGCGATTCCTCCGCATTCTGGGGCGGAAAGTTGGGCACCGGCTGGGTGATCATGTTGCTCGGCGGAATATGCAGCGGCAAATGGGCCGCGTGAAATGCCAGGTGGCACATCCAGGGTCCGCTCTGAGCATGGATCCAATCGCGTGCTCTGCGTGCTGTTTCGAGGGTCAGATAGCCGCTCCTTGCCGACTCGACACCGTTGGTCACCTCGATCCAGTTGAAGTAATCGCCGACATCCGTCGTGCTGTTCAGCTTTCCCTGGTAATGGCTGTAGCCGGCCAGATTGGGGCCCATCAGTCCGCCCACCTGATCGTTCGTCAAGTGCCACTTACCGATGGCGGCGTGGCTGTAGCCTCCCGTGGACCCGATGTCGAGCATCTCCGGCAAGGTCACTTCGCTCTGGGGCAGAGCGGGACCCTCGTAGGTCAGGTTGGTTCCCACCCCGGTGCGAAAGGCGTGGCGACCCGTTTGGATACAGGCGCGCGTGGGACCACAGATCGGCAAGCTCCAGGCGTTCAAAAAGGTGACGCCTTCCGCCGCCAATTGATCGATCACCGGCGTGTGGGCGAAGTCGCCACCAACAGCCGTACTGCTAAAGGCCTCCATGCCAACGTCATCGATGACGATGATCAGGATGTTGCCGAACTCGCTCTGTCCGGCCAATGCGGGGCTGACGGTCAGGACGGCTGCAAGCAGGGATAGCGGTAAGCGCATTTCCGGTTAGCCAAGGGGGTAGAATTTAAATGCAAAACTGTTCGACCTCCGCACACACCCGCCGCGCTTTGTTGTAAGCGCACTGGATTGTGTAGCGAGCGGATGTGGGGTCCACAGCCC
>JAJDES010000365.1 GCA_029259675.1 Planctomycetota bacterium | reverse complement strand
TGTGGGCCCTCAACAACCGGCCGGCCGGCGCCGGGAGTGCTCTTGGTGGTCGTGGACGCATTGCGAGCGGATCACCTCGAACCCCTCGGCTACGATCGCTCGACCATGCCCGCGGTGGTCGGCTTGGCCGAAGAGGGGGTGATCTTCTCGCGTACGTTCAGCGCGGCCCCCGAGCTGATTCCCGCCCACGTCGCCGTGTTGACGGGCTGCGATCCGAACTTGGCGCACCTTGGGATTTCCAAGCAGTTTCAGGTGCCCACTCCCAATCGCTGGTCGATTCCAGCCCGCGTGCCACACTTGGCGGTTGAATTTCTCGCCGCCGGACGGGCCACGGCCGCTTTCCTCGATCACGCTCAAATTTTGGATCGCAGCGGCTTCGCGGAGGGCTTCGAGGTTTTCAAGCAGGTGGGTCCCGAGGAAAAGAGGCGCCGCAACGAGCGGGGTGCGGAGCAACTCTGCGATGACTTCATCGATTGGATCTCCGAACTGGACCGCGACGAAACGTGGTTCGCGTACATTCACTTGAACGACCTCGAGCACGCTTGGTCGCACAACAATCCGCAATGGGATTCCTTTTTTCCTTCGCGACCCGAGCTGAGTTCGTCACCGCCGGTGGGCTTGTCGAATGAAGTCTTTCACGCCATTCCGCGCTCGCGCTGGCGTGCGGGCTCCCAAAGCATGGGCGACTACGAAGCGCGCTACGACGGGAGCATTCGCCACATCGACAGCGAGTTGCGACGTTTGATCGGGCAGCTCGACGCCATGGGGCGCTGGGACAATACGAGTTTTTCTCTGTTGGGCAGCTTCGGCCTTCAATTTGGTGAAGCCGGATTGATCATCGATCACGGCCTGTACTCCGAAGCGGATTTGCACGTGCCGTGGGTTCTGCGCCCCGGTGCCGACAGGCGCGCGGAGAAGCCGATGGAGTTGGGCGGATTGCGGGACAACTTGGCCAGCACTTTGGATGTGGCCGCCACTTTGCTCGACTTGGAGGGCATCGAATTGCCTGCCGGCATTCACGGCATTTCACACATGCCGTTGTTGCGCAACGAAACCTACGCCGGACGCGAATTTTGCTTTGCTTCCTGCGGTCGCATAGCCGGCTACGGGGTGATGGATTCGGCGTGGACCCTGGAGCACTTCCTGCCGGGAGCCTCCCTGGAGGGGCGCGCCAAACTCAGTTGGTTCGGAGAAGCGGAGCCGACCGAGGGCGGTGAAGAGTTGCTGCTGTATCCCCAAGGTCGCAGGCGACCCAGCGCCTTGGAAGTGCGCGACGGTCCGGAGGAAGTTCGCGTTCGCCTGCGCACCGCGGCCCTGCAGTGGTTCGGAAACATCGAGCGCGCGCGCAAGTTGTCCCAAAGCGTGAATTGGAACGGCAGTGATGAAGACAGCTCGATATCCGACGATTTGATCGAATTGGGCTACCTGGGAGATCAACCGTGAAGGATGCGCGCGGGGCATTGAACATTCTGGTCGTGAGCATGCGCTATCCGCCCTACGTAGCTGGTGGGTACGAGCTCTTGACGCGCGATGCGGTTGAGGGGCTTCGCAAGCGCGGTCATCGCGTGCGCGTCCTGTGTGGAGCGGGCGAAGATTTTGATGCCGGTGCCGAATTGATGCCGTGGCTGGAACCGGCGCTGGAACACGGCGCAGATCCCTTCGTGGCGGCCCGCGCGGCCGGCAATTTGGAGCGCTTCCGCTTGCACTTTTTGCGCCCGTCCAATTGGCAAGCGACTCAACGCGCTCTGGCGAGTGAAGAGACCGACGTCGTGTGCTTCTTCAATCTGGGCTTGGCGTCCCTCGCTCCGATCCTGGCCGCCCGCTGTGCAGGAATTCCGACCCTGGGCTATATGGCCGATGCTTGGGCTTGCAATCACTGGCTCAGCGATTGGGAAGCGAACCCCGAGTCGCGCATCAAGACAGCGCGCCTGGAAGGCCTGCGCCGGCTCTGGACTATTTTTCGCGATTTGGTGCACCTCGGTCCCAGCCTGGCCTGCAGTGAGATTTTGGCGCAGCAGCTCATGGCGTCGGGTGTTGACGAAAAGTTGCTCGGCGTCCTTGCGCCGGGACTCTCGCCGCAAATGGAACAGCTCTCCTCGGGTTCGCAAGTTCAAGCGCGCGAGCCCGGTGAACCCCTGCGCGTCATTTGCACTTCCATGCTCTGGCAGGGAAAGGGACAGCACATGCTTTTGAAGGGCGCAGGCCTGGCGATTAAGCGTGGGATGGACGTGCGCTTGACCTTTTGCGGGGGCGGCAAGGACGAGTATCGGTCCAGCTTGAAAGAGCTTGAACAAGTGCATGCCCCGGGCCGGGTAGAATGGGCCGGCATGTTGCCCCCGGACCAAGTCTCGGCGCGCCTTCGTCAGGCTCACGTCTTCGCACTCCCCAGCCTGTGGCCGGAGCCCTTCGGGTTGTCCACGATTGAAGGCATGGCACACGGCCTGGCCCCGATTGTTTCGGATAGGGGAGCTTCGCCTGAAATTGTCCGCGCGGGCAAGGACGGCTTGGTGGCGCTGGCCCATGACGAAGAGTCCTGGGCCGCCGCGTTGGAGAAGCTCTACAAAGATGAGGGCCTGCGGCAGAGCTTGGCGGGGGCTGCGATCGAGCGCGTGCGCGACGAGTTCAGTCAAGATGCCTTCTTGAATGGGATGGAAGCGGCCCTGGTCGCAGCTCGAAACGGCGGGCTGGCTCCGCAAACCTTGAGGAAAGGGCCGATGTTGACTGCCGACCAGCTCACGAGCCGAATGTCGGGACAGGTGCCCGCAACTGGGCACACATCCCAATCGGAGACCGGGGACGCGCACTCGTGAAGGTCTTGCTCGTTTCCAACGGCTTTCCACCGCGCGGTCAGTGGGGCACGGAGTTCTACAGCCACGAATTGGTTCAAGCGCTGCGCGGGCGCAAGCACGACTTGATGGTCCTGCACCCCGAGCGCACGGGCAGGTTGCCGCGCTACACCCTTGAGGACGCGGTGGGTAGTGAAGGGGTGCCGGTCAAAATCCTTCACAACCCGGGCGATCCGGACAAAGCCTTCGCGGACAGTTACACCAATTCAAAAGTTGAAGACATCTTTCGCGAGTTGCTGCGCAAGTGGCAGCCCGACGTCGTGCACTTCACCTACCTGTTGTGGGGCCTCTCTGTGCGCATGCCGATCGTTGCGCGCGAGGAGGGCGTACCGACGGTCGTCACGCTGACCGATTACAGCATGGCCTGCCACCGCGGGCAGATGTTTGACTACAGCGGCAAGCGCTGTTTCGGACCCCACCCCGCCCATGTTTGCGCGCGCTGCATTCGTGAGCCGGGCCAACACGACTTGCCGCCGCTGGGGCTGTTTGCCAAGCAATGGGCCGTGCGCAGCTTGGCTGCAGTGGGCGGAATGGGGCGGGTTGTGGTCACGGGCGATTTGGAGCGGCGCGAGGAATGCGTGCGCGAGGCTATCGGCTCGGTCGATCATTTGATTGCGCCCACGCGCGTGCTGGCCGAAACCTTTTTGGGCCTTGGAGCTGCGCCCGAAAAGCTGACGGAGCTGTGCTATTCGATCCGCGAGGCTCCCATGCTTCCCGCTCGCAAGGAGCCCGAAGGCAAAATTCGTTTCGGCTTTCTGGGGCAATTCACACCGCACAAGGGTCTCGGAACCTTGCTCGATGCGATCCGCATCATGGAGCGGCGCTTGCCCGAATCGGTCGAACCCTGGGAAGTTGCGCTGCACGGAGGGCCCACGGGCGGCCGCAACAAACTGTACGCCGGACGCCTTTTCGGGCACGACCGCGGGCCGCGCGTGTGTATCGAGGAACCCTTCCCGCCGACCGAGTGCGGACGCATCTTGGCCGGCTTGCACGCAGTCTTGGTGCCCTCCGAGTGGGATGAAAACGCGCCGCTAACCGTGCTGCAAGCGCGTGCGGCCGGCGTGCCCGTAATCGGCAGCGACGTGCCCGGTATCCGCGAAGTCGTGATTCCCGGTGAACACGGAATCCTGACGCCGGTGGGCGACGCCGAAGCCTTGGCCGATGCCATGCGCGAAATCGTGCTGCGGCGCATGGTGCGCCACAGGAACCCGAGCTTGCCGGTCAGCCTTGATGATCACGTTTCCAAGGTGGAGAGTATTTACGCGGCAGTGAAGGCTTCGAAAGCTGGACAGGCGTCGGCAGCCGGGCAGGCGCGGGGAAATGGATCCCCTGGAACGCAATCACATTCGACACAGATCGAGCAGTAAGAGCGCAGGTACGACATGGGCAAACTCGGGGATGCGGAGCAAGTAAAGCCGAAGGGCCTCGACGTGGGCTTTCTGTGCGCGGGTTGGCCTCCGGACGCCGGCGGCGTGGAAAGTCATGCGGAGGACCTGGCGCGAGCGCTCATGACGCGCGGTCACCGCGTGCACGTTCTTTGCCTGGACACCAACCCTGAATTGGTTGAATTCAGCAATGCGGAAAGCGAGCGGGCCGGCGTGAAAATTCGCCGATTGGCCTATGCCTACGGCGACCACGCGGCGCTCGCCGACGTCATTCAAAATCTCAAGGCCGAGGACGCCATCCACGCATGGCTGGCGGAAACCCCCTGCGATGTGATTCACGTTCAGCACCCCACGGGCTTTGGCTTGGGTGCCCTGCGCGCGATTTCAGACGTTGGTGTTCCGATGGTCATGACCTTGCACGATTACTGGGCCCTTTGTCCGCGCGGGCAAATGCTGCGCTCCGACGGCAGCCTGTGCGAGGTCCCCGAGCCCGAGGCCTGCGGATCTTGCCTGTTGCAAACTTGGCCGCACTTGATGCCCACCGGCAGCGGCGAGCCCCGGGATGCAAGCGGTGCCGCAGTGGCCACGGATGCGGAAGCTGCACAGGCGCGCACGAGCCTGGCCTTGGAATGGTTGCAATTGCCGACGCGCCTAATGGCGCCTTCGGAGGCCGCCAAAGCCGTCTATTTGCGCGCGGGCATCGCGCCCGATCGAATCGACGTTTGCGAAAACGGAATCGAGGTCGAGGGCTTGGCCCAGGCCGTGCGCGAACTGCGCGGCGAAAAAGTGGCGGCGGATCCCGTGCGACTGGGAGTGCTTGGGAGCGTGCAACCCAGCAAGGGAGTGCTCGAACTCGCGCGCACCTTCGCGGCTCTGGAGCTTGAAAATTTAGAACTCGAAATTCACGGTCCGTTGCCCAGCTACCACGGCGATTCGAGTTATGTCGATCAATTGAAAGCGCTCGCGAGCGAAAACGAGCGGGTGCGGCTCATGGGCGCTTACAAGCGCGAGGATTTGGCCGCGATTTTAGCGCGCCTGGACGGAGTCGCCGCTCCCTCGCGCTGGGAGGAGGTCTTCGGACTATCTGTGCGCGAAGCGCGCGCAGCGGGGTTGCCCGTCTTGGTAAGCGACGCGGGCGGATTGCCTTCGGTGGCCGCCGACGGCGCAGCGGGCATGGTTGTGTCGCGCGACGATGATGCCGCTTGGCGCGCGGCCTTGGAACGCTTTGCAGGCGATGAAAAAGCTCGCGCGGCGTGGTCGCAAGCTGAAAGTCGGCCGCGCAGCTCGCACGAGATGATGCTACAAATCGAACGCACCTATGTGGAAACCATCCACGAAGTCGGCGGAGTTTGGCCCGACTTGATTCATCCCATCGACGGACTGGGCGACGCGGCTCCCGCGCCCAAACGCAAGGGACTATTGGGCCGGTTGTTCGGTCGCTAGGGGCGCGCGAATGAAGGGCGTTCGCTGCACGCTCCGCTACCTGTGAGCGGGACCGATGCCGCGCTGACGTTTGGAAGGGAGCCGGGCCCTAGGCTTGCGAGCTTTGATTCACCTGCGCTTCGCGCTCGATCACCGTCTTCCAGTAGTCGAGTAGTTGTCCCGCGAGCACATCCCAATTGAAGTGCTCCAAAACGTAAGCGTTGCCCTTTGCCGCCAAAGCTTTGGCGTGCTCGGGGTTGGATAGGATCTCCGAAATGGAGGCCACCGTGCTGGCGTCGTCGTCGCAAAGATGCAGGTGTTCGCGATGTTTGAGTCCCAAGCCCTCCGCGCCCACGGATGTGCTGACCACCGGGCAACCCATGGCCAGAGCTTCGACGATTTTGAGTCTTGTTCCGCCGCCGATTCGAAGCGGCACGACCAGCATGGAGCAGCCTTCGAGGTAGGGGCGGACGTCAACAACCCCGCCCACGACTTTGATGCCGTTGCCGTGCAAGCGCAGGATCTCAGGCGTGGGACTGCCGCCTACGACGAGTAGTTGAACATTGGGATGCAAGCGTCGGATCTCCTGCAAGGGGCCGCGCACGAAGTGGCGCAGAGCATCCACATTCGGCCCATAGGACAGGGTTCCAACGAATAGGAGGCGTTCGAGCCGGCGCGGAATCGGGGGATCGGACGGTCGGAAGTAATGCGGGTCGATGCCCGAGGGAACGACGGCAAAGTCGAGGCCTTCGTAGCGCTGCTCCAAGATCTTTGCGTCTTGATCGCCGCAAACTACGTGGTAGCGAGTGCGCAGGGCTGCTTCCCGCTCGAGCCGGCGAAGCTTCCAAAGGTCGAAGTGTCGCTGCGGGCCGTTGTCATTGGTGAGCCGGTCGTAAAGGACCGTTTCCAATTTTTGGTGGTGCTGCACGACGGGCACGCCGGGGTTGGGAGGCATGCAGCGAGCGACTATGAGTTCGTCGAGGTGCACCAGGTCGTAGTGTTCACGGCTCAGGGCCTGGGCCACCCCGGCGCGCAGTCCCGGAGAGTGGAACCAACGTTCGAGCTTGGGCCGCGAAAGGCGCTGCACCGGGCCCGGTCGCGAGCGGTCAAAGGAGCGCAGGGAAGCGCAGTAGCGCCCGACTTCACGCTCGCCATCTTCGCTGTATTCATCATCGCGGACGGCGCGCAGGTGAACTTCAATCTTGCGCGATAGGGAGCGAATCAAGTTGAACGTGCGAATCTTGCCGCCCGTGCGCAGGG
>JAJDES010000364.1 GCA_029259675.1 Planctomycetota bacterium | reverse complement strand
GCCTCCCTTGCCCAGGGACAGGTCGCAAACAGCGGCTTTCAAGTCGAAGCAACGCCGGCCGCCCCAAGTGTTGCGATCGACTCCATGGCCCTTGGTCTGGATGTCCACGGGGTCAGCGCGACACTGACGAATGGGGACATCGTAACCTCCAACGGTCAGAGCATTGAACGTCGCGCCGCGGCAACCGGTGAGACCATTGAGGTCTATCACACCTATCAAGATCCCGTTTTTCCGTCCCTGATCGCGATCGAACCCGACGAGCAATTCTTTGTTGTCGGCGATAGCAGCAACGGCGAAATCCTGCGCATCGAATTGGGCGACGCGTCCGTTGAGCTCTTGACGCAAATAGATTTCAACTTTGACGGGAGTTTTGGGCCGGACGGTTCACTCTGGATTACCGCGGCCCCCACTGGATTCCACAACGGAACCGATGTGCTCCGTTACGAGTTCAATAGCGGAACGCTTGTGACAGCAATCCATGTGCCTGGACCCTCGGGGCCATTGTGCCTGGATTCACTGGGTAATTTGTTTTTGGGAGTGATCGATCCCATGTTCATCCAGGGGACGGACCGCGTGCGCGTGTTCCTTGCAGAACAATTGCTCAATGCAACCGGGCCATTGGAAGAGTCCCAGGGATTGTTGCTTTCCACCGGCTGGAGCAATGTCGCCGATTTGGCCTACGATTCTGTGTTGCAGAAGCTCTACTTAATTGAAAACGAGTTCTTTGGTTCGCCTGAGATTTATGCGGTGGCACCCACCAAGTCGTTTTCCAAAGTGATTGTCGCCGGTGGAGCGGGCACTTACCTCGGAAACTTGGAACTGCATTTGGGTTCCGGTCCAGCGCAATTTCGGGCCTATCAACCGGCAGCGGGCGGCGCCCTGACTTTCAACGAGAGCAACTACCCCGAACGCATTCAAACGAGGCGCGTGGTTACCCCGAAACGTCCCCTGGCCAGCATGCAAGCTCCCCCACTGGGGCAAGACGGAATCGCGCGCTTCCAGGTGCAGGGCGCCTATCCCGATGGAGCCCTGGTGCTGTTCTATGGCTTCAGCCAAAATTTGGCCGCGCAGGAATCCGCTCTCTTCTTCAGCGGCTTGCCGCCGATGTTTTGGGCCCTGCCCTTGCACGCAAAGGTCTTGTTCCTGCCCTTCCCGGTCAATTCCAGCGGCGAAATGGTGTTCGAATTTTACGACCCCGGCCACCTGCAGGGAGCTCTTGCTTTCCAGGCCGTGATCGGCGACGGGTTCCTGAACTTCCTGGGAACGACCACGGCCGTTGAGTATTGAACCGGCTCACGTTTCTAGCTATTTGCGACCGAGATTGCTGCCGGTCCCCAAAGTTGTGTCACGGCGAGCCGTGCTGAACCTGGCCGTGCTGAACCTGGCAGTGTTTCGCAAGGCCAATAGCCGAGATGGAATGAATTGAGCGCGCTAGCCCATCCCGCGCAGGCCGCGCAACCAGGGCAGAGCTTCGCGCAGGCGCGGTTCCAGCCAATCGTTCAGAGTGGAAGCGCTCGCATGGCAATTGGAGCAGGCCCCCTGGAAGCGCAATTCCAGCCAACCATCCTCTTCCCCGACTATGCGCACGTCGCCTCCGTCGGCGCGCAGGGGTCCCCGCAATTGTGCGAGCACCGCTTCGACCTCAGCCAGCCGGATGGGATCTCCGGTCGGATCGGGATGCTTGGGGGCGAGTCCCTGCATTAGGCGCTGAATGAAGTTCATATCCCTAAGCTGCCGGCTGATTCGGACCCCGTTTCCCGCTTGAAGAGCTTGAAGAGCTTGGGGGGCGCCGGTACGTACAGTTCGAATTGGTCAGGTCCCAGTATCAATTGGATTGCTGGACATTGCCTTTGCAGACGTTCGATCCAGAGCCGGCTGTGGGACCGGCATTCGGTCTCGAAGCGCAAAGTGTAGCCGCCATGCCCATGTCCCGATTGGACCGGTGCTTCCCGAGCATCCATGCGGAAACGAAACTCCCCGCTGGCCCCTCGCGCAGCCAGGTACCAAAGGCTCGAGACGATCCAGCACATTTCCCAGCGGGTCCACTCGCCGTGAAGCTGTGGTAGGGCGGTGGGGGCCAGCGGGACCAACTCCCCCACCAAGCCGTGCATGGACTCCAAGCCGTTCCGATTGCGCCGCTCGAAGAGCAAGTCGTGCCCCATGGCCGCTCCAGCCATTCCCAGAGCCCAGCCAAGCACTAGGGAGCGATCCTCCCAGCTTCGCTCTCCGGCCTCGTTCGGACCGGGCGCGGGCCCTTGCATTTGCTCGCAGATCCTTTCGGTTGCGTGCAACACATGCGCCACCAGGGGCCCGGCCAGGGGCTGAGCCGGCCAATCATCCGCGGGGTCCATGCCTTCAGCCTAAGGCGCAATCGGCTGCGGGCTCAACATCCCTGGTAGCGTCGGCCCCAGCCTCCACGCAGGACGGCCTCTTGAGCGGAGCAAACCCCGAGCACCGAGCCGACTACTCGCTACTCGGCTAATTGGTCGCTTACCTTCTCGAAAGCGTTCTTACCAAGGGCGACCCAGGCGTGGGTGCCGTGGTACCAGGGAGGGGAATCGAACCCCTACTCCCTTGCGGGAAATGGATTTTGAATCCATCGCGTCTACCAATTCCGCCACCCTGGCTCGGGCGTACAAGAATGCTGTTGAGTGCGCGGAAGTCAAGGGGCACTCGCCCAGGAAAACGAGCTTTTGGATCATTCGCTGCCGCCAAAAGGGAAGCTGCGCGAGCATGGGGCCACGGCTCGATCCAAATCAGAGCAAACCTTTGCCCATGATGGCCTCTAGGCCCCAGCGAAAATCCCTGGCGTCGCGGGCCCAACGCAGTGCGGCCCGCAGTCCGGGGGCAAAGGCCCCTCGATCGTCAATTTGATGCACGAGGCGCAACTCTTCACCGTCGCGAGTCAGGATCCATTCCTGGCGCGCAACGGGCCCGTCTTTCCGCACAGAATGAATTGGAATCTCCCCCACCGCAGCCGGGGATCCCGCTGAAGATGTATCCGACTCCAGAGCCATGTGCTCCAGCTTCTCACGCAACTTTCGAGCACTGCTTAGGGAACTTGCCGAGGGTGCGTCGAGCTTGTGGGGTCGGTGCTGTTCCACCAATTCCACGCGTGTTCCAGGCCGCAACAAGTCTTCGGCGGCTGCCTGCATTTGAATCATGCCCAGGCAGAAGTTGGGAGCGATCAAGCCACCCAATTCGCGCTGTGCCGACAATTCGAGCAAGCCTTCGAATTCTTCCGGAGTGACGCCGCTGGTTCCAATCACTGCGCGCGCTCCCGACTGCAGGACCCTGCGCGCGTGCTCCGCTCCCAGACCGGCGCGGGTGAAATCCAAATACAACTCGCAGTGGTTGCGCTCGAGCTCAGCAGCGAATTGCAACTCGTCTCCCAGCCGCGCCGCGCACTCGAACTCCGGCCAAGTCTCGATCCAACCACAGGCGGCTGAGCCCATCTGGCCGCCCGCTCCGACTATGGCGACGCGTGTAAGGCGCGGGCTTTCCATCACGCTATTTCGTACTGCCGAAACGCTCGGCCTTCGAATTGTGGGCTGCAACTGAAAAGCGTTGCCGAGCCAATTCCAAGATCCACAGACAAAGCTGGCGATAGCCCAAGCCTTGTTCCTGGGCAGACTGAGGCAGCAGGGATCGCTCCGTCAAACCCGGCAAGGTATTGAGCTCCAAAAAAACAGGTGCCGGCTCGCTCGCAAGTCGAGCATCGGCAGCGGAGCTATGCTGGCCGGTCGCGGCCAATTGAGCCGACTGACCGACGCTTGGAATAATGAAATCGGAGCGCGAATAGCCATCACAGCGCAGGCTTTGATGGGCTTGGATGCTGGCGGATTGGATCGCCGCCAAGCAATTGTCATCCAATCCGCGCGGCGGACAAAATTCTCCTGCGCCGGCCTTGCTGTCGTACTTCTGCTGGTAGTCGAAGAAGTGCCCTTGCTTGGGCTCAATTCCAATCGGCGTGAAGCACAGCGGCTGCATTCCTTGATTACCTAGCAAGCCACAGGAGACTTCCTCGCCTTCAATCCATGCCTCGATCAAGGCGTCGTCGTCGTCCGCCAACACAGCTTGGACTGCCGACAACAACTCCGCTGCTTGGCTGACACGAAACATACCCACGGAAGAACCGCCGCAGCGCGGTTTGACAGCCAGGCCCCTTGGGGCCGCTGCGCAAATTTGTTTCAGACTGCTCGGGTCGAGCTGCCCGGGGTCGCCATGCCTCGTAATCAGCCACGCCTTCGCAACGCTTAGACCCGCGGCGCGGGCCAAGCTGCGCGAGTGGCACTTGTCCATGGCAACGGCTGATGCAAAAACCCCTGATCCGATGTAAGCCTGGCCCAAACAGTCGAATAGGCCCTGCAGCGTCCCATCTTCGCCACTGCCACCGTGCAGCGCTATGAAGACGATGTCCACATCCGCGAGCCATTCGAGCGCGCCGGGCAAGGCCTTCGATTCCCCGTCACGCTGCCATCGTCCGTCCGCCCGAATTTCGATCCAATCGACTTGACCGGGACCCAAACCGTCTTCGTTGTCCCCCATCGTTGCCAGCACGTTGCGACCACTCTGCAGGGAGACTTCACGCTCACCGGACGTCCCGCCCGCCAGTACCGCCACCCTGCAATCCATCAGAGATGGGGGCTGCGGCGCAAACCAAGCGGGCCGTCTCTCGGCGGTTTCCGCGTTGGCCTGTTGATGGGGATGGGAGCTCTGCATTGGTCAGCAAATGGCTCGTGGGCGGATTTACTCGTACAAGTGGCCCGCGGGATGGCGTTTGGGTTGCAGCGCCCCCAGGGCCACGAATTCCTGCTCGGATTCGGCCAAGAGTGGGTCGATTTCAATCGGCACGATTCCGTTCTCATCCGCTGCAGGCAATTCCATGCCTGCCTTTTGAACCCAACCGCTCCATAACTTGCACAAATCGGCGCGGGCCGTAGCGGGCGAGTCGGATCCTTCCGCATTCTTTACGGGGCTGAATTCAAGCGCCCGATCGACTTCGAGCGTTACGCTTTGGTTGCAAAATCCAAGGGCGTCAAAAACAAAAGTTTCGAACTTGGTTCCGGCACGCTGTGCGGGTTGTCCACTTTCGTCAATGACTTGCATGACCTTGGCGGCGCGGTGCCAGGGCAGTTCCAAGCGGTCCTTGGTCAAACTCTCCACGAAATCGCGCCTGAGCAAATGCACCGCGATGTTTCCGGCGCGAAAACGAAGCTTGCCCGACGCGTCGCGGGAATCGCGTAAGTTGGGCGCAAGGTCCGAATATTCGATAATTCCCATGCGGCCCTGCATGCGCCCGATCACGCCGACCTTTTCGCCGGGATCGACCTTCTCAACTGCCTTGCTGGACATCTCTGCGCCGCACTGACTGTGCAAGCCGATGAACAATTCATCAGCGGGTCGCACCAGCGGATTGTCCACTTGGAAGTAGGAGATTTCTTCAATGCCGCGCTCGCGCATGTCATCCAAGGCGCCGGAACTGCGCAGGGCCGCAAGCGAACCACCGTGACCGTTGGGCGCCATGAACGGCAAATCCATAGCGGCCATCAGGATTTTTCCGTCTTCATCCAGCGCCGGGAGCATGTCCTGGGTGAAGAAGAAAACATCTCCCTTGTCCATGCCGAAGTAGCCATTGCGCTCAAATGTTTCGCGCGTCGTTGCGTCGTTGGCGCGCGAAGTCATGACATACCAAGGGCTCTTGGAACCGTACTTGCGGGATGCGGCCAAAAGGCGACGCGCATGGACTTCAAATAGCGTCCGCTCGCTGACCGGTCCGACGGGGAAGTTGCCCTTTGGACCGTCGTAGCCGAGCCGCGAAGCCTGACCGCCGGCCACAAGCACATACCCGAGCCGACCCGCGCGCAGCAATTGCTCACCCAAGGCCCGCGCCTTGGCAGCGTTGTTCTCGGCTTTGGAATTGCGCTCAAGTGGAAAGAGCTCCGGAGGTTCCGGTGCCGATTCCGTCGAACCCGTCTCCGAATTGCCGGTCGCGGAAGATTTCTGCAAGTCCGCCGCCAGCTGCGCAACCAATTGAAAATCGATACCGGCACAGATATCCAAAAGTTTCGAGCGCCGATCCTCGGACAGGCTCTCCCAGAACTGAAAGAGGTGACCTTGATCCGCTTTTTCCGCAGCTGCTCGCAGCTCCTGTTCGCGTTCGTTCATCGGGACTGACTCGCTTGTTGATCTTCTTGATCCACCAAAATTTTCAGGACGCCGCCGGCCGCTGCACGCTCGAAGGCCCTTTCCGCTTCTTCCAAAGGAAAGCGAGCTGCGATCATCGGTTCCACCTGCATGCGACCATCGGATAAAGCCAATAGCGCTTGATCAAAAGGGCCACAGCGACTGCCCAAGAGTCGAATCTCGTTCACCACCAAGGGAGCGAGATCCAAACTTGCAGGCCTTTCCGCCGTTGTCTTCAGCACCAGGGTGCCACATGGACGCACCCAACCAAGGGCGCTCTCCAAAAGATTCGGATCGCCACTGGCCTCGACAACCAAGTCCCAGGCCGGATCCGCCTTTAGATCTGCCGGCAGACCGCGATGCCTGATCTTTGCGTCCAACCAGCTTCCGCGCTCGGGATGCCTGCCGGCCAGATCCACAATCGCGCCGCCCGCAGCTAGGGCCTGGGCACACAAAATGCCGAGTCTTCCGTCCCCAAGAACCAGGGCCGTGAGGCCATCCTGGGGACCCAGCTGCTCCACGATTCGAAGGGCGGCGGCGGCTGGTTCCGCAAAGGCTGCCGCCGCATTGGAAAGTCCCGCAGGGACCGCATGTAGGTTGGATTGCGGCAAGCTCAGCATTTCAGCAAAGGCGCCGGGACGACCCAGGATGCCGAGCACATCTCGATTGGGACAATGATTCGACCGACCCGCGCGGCAGGTCGCGCATTGTCCGCAGGCCGAATTGATCTCCCCCACAACACGCTTGCCGGCCAGCGGCCCGTCGAGGGCGATACCGACAAATTCGTGGCCCGGGACGCCCTTGAAATCCATGTAGCCCCGCCAAAGCGCGAGATCCGTTGCGCAAATGCCTGTCGTGCAGACGCGCACGCGCACTTCACCGGGCTGCTGCCGGGGTTCGGGAAGGTCCTCTCGAAGATGGAGCTCTCCGCTCTCTATCCAAAGTCCGCGCACGTCTTCACGATCCGTTTTCTAGTCACTCCCAGCTGCGACGTTCCAGCCGAACGGCGTTGCAAGGCGGCACGCAACCGCTACGGCTGTAGTGGATTCGAACATTCATTTCAAAAGCCTGCAAAGCATTGGGGGAGCTGAGCACGAATCCGACTGCATGCAATTGCGAATGATAAAAGTTCGCAGCGATTGCGTGCCAGCGTGACGTCGATGAGGACCAAGCGCCGCGGCCGTCCCACTCATCAGTCATTTCGCCCATCTCCATCGCGGTAGCTGCGAGCTGAAAAAATACGCGCGCAGTCCCCAGCGAATATTCCTGCAATATTCCTGTGGGCCAGCGCGCACGGATCGCCCAGACGAAGCCTGGGCCTAGACTGCCGCAGGGAAGTCTGGAGAAACATTCCGAAGGGGATCCCCTCCAATGGAGGGCTCCCCCCAAGGATGCAGGTCTATTTGGCTTCGCTCAATTCCGCGGGGTCGCGCGAAAGCAGTTCGAGCATTTTCTCGACCATACCCGAAAGCGCGTTGTAACGCTTTTCGAGTACGACTTGACGATAAACCAGGCGCTCAACCACGGGAGGCAGGATGGCCTCGCGCGTGTAATTGTTGATCATGTTGATGATCTCGGCGCGGTTGGCATCGGGGAGTTTGTGGAAGTGGTAGTGATACTTCTGCTTGAGCACGTCTTCGGCCACATCCATGCACTCGTTTGTGAGGGAATCAATGTCTTCGTGGCCGTGCTCGACCTTGAAAACGTCCAGCTTGTATTGATGAATCAGCTCTTTAAATTTTTGATGCACGCAACGCTCCTGGGGGCGCAGAATTCTTTGGGGTCCAACCCAAATTGGGGCTGAGAGGTGCCCATCTCCAGTGAAATGGCACTGCGGATATTCTAGCGCAGGCGACGCGGATCGGGGAGTGATCATTGGCTGAGCGGATGTCTCTGCAATGGCCTGGGGAGTCGAACCCGGCCCATCTACGAACACTTTCGCAGCGAAACATCGGGCGGGTTGCAGCGACCTGCACTGCGCGCCGACTCGCCCCGCAGCCCAATCTCATTTAGGGCGCCGTGTTGCGTCCGCCCAATCACACTTTTGCACCGGGGCCCGGGCACTCGCCGGCTCTTTCCATTCTGAGCCCATCCGCCATGGGCACCAAGCCACGCCGAAAACGAAGCGGATTGCAAACTGCCAAGAGCCTTGCAGGCTGCGCTCGCCCGCAAGCTTCAAGTCAATTGCGCCTGTCAGCGCGAGCGAGCCAATCGGCTCAGTTGTCTACTTGTCCGATGCAGATGGACAAGTTGTGTCCACCGAAGCCAAGTGAGTTGGACAAGGCGTTGCGAATGTTCATCGAGCGAGCCTCGCCTGGGATGTAATCCAGATCGCATTCGGGATCGGGCGTCGTGTAGTTGCGCGTGGGGTGTGCTTGGGAACCATGCACAGAAAGCGCCGTTGCGACCATTTCGACTGCAGAGGATCCGCCCAGCAAATGCCCGATCATCGATTTCGTGGAAGAGATGGCGATCTTCTTTGCGTGGGCGCCGAAGCACGCGTGGATGGCGCGCGTCTCGATCGCGTCATTGTATTTCGTGCTGGTGCCGTGGGCATTGATGTAGTCGATGGTTTCGGGCGCTGCGCCGGCCATGCGCAGGGCCAGCCGGAAGGCGCGCGCGGGACCGCTGCCGTCTTCCTTTGGAGCCGTGATGTGATGCGCATCGTCAGTCGAGCCGTAGCCTTTGACCTCAGCGTAAATGCGTGCGTCGCGAGCACGCGCGCGCTCGAGTTCCTCAAAAACCAAAATGCCGGCGCCCTCGCCCATCACGAATCCGCTGCGATCGGCGTCAAAGGGCCGCGATGCCGCACCCGGATCATCGTTGCGGGTTGAAAGGGCCTTGGCACTGCAAAAGCCCGCAACGGCCAGGGG